>NZ_JBSRVI010000067.1:0-36233 GCF_055134445.1 Arcticibacterium sp. | reverse complement strand
GCGTGTTTTCCATCCTATGAATAAGCCGTTGGTCATTCATCTGCTAACAGTTTGACTGGTTTACAAAATATTCTTGCCTTTTTGCGTTAACTATAAAATCTTTCTAACCGTCTCATGAAAAACAATCTATTTTTTCTCCTACTTATCCTCGTTATAGGCGTATTCACCAATCCGTCTTTAGAAAAGCATCAAGCTGCTGTGCAAGAAAAAGTTAAGGAGCTAGAAAGTTTTAAAGGAGAAGTGAAAGGAGATACACTTAAAAAACTAGGAGCCATCCTTGGTGAGGCTATTGGCTTCAATGCCATGGAGAAGTATCTTAATAATAATGTTCAAGTAGACGACTATAAGGTTTTTTCCTTAACCAAGCTTAAAATTAACGGGGATTATAAAACGGTAGGGATAGGAGCTTTTGGAATCGTATTTCTTTTTGATGACGCAAAATCTTACCTAGACGAAAAGCTAACGTCCATTTCAGAATAATTCGTAGAAGTTTCTTGGGCTACTTTTTCTATCTTTGCCGATTGAAAATTTAAGAATCGGATGCTCATATCATATAATACGTTAAAAAAACTTATTGATTTCCCTCAAAATCCTGAAGAACTTTCTGCTTTATTGACCTCTACAGGTCTTGAGGTTGAGGGCTTGGAAGAGAAATTATCTGTACCAGGAGGCTTAAAGGGCTTGGTGATTGGAGAGGTTAAAACTTGCGAAAAGCATCCCAACGCAGAGAAATTAAACTGTACCACGGTAGACGTAGGGCAGGAGGAATTACTAAATATTGTCTGCGGTGCACCTAATGTGGCTGCAGGTCAAAAGGTCATAGTGGCCACCATTGGAACAACGCTTTACCCTTCTGAGGGCGATAGCTTTGTGATTAAAAAATCCAAAATTAGAGGTGAGGTTTCTGAAGGGATGCTTTGTGCTGAAGATGAAATTGGACTTGGAAAAGGACATGATGGCATCTTGGTATTAGATACACCACTGCCTATCGGAACCGCAGCAGCTACTTATTTTAATTTGGAGTCTGACTATGTGATAGAAATAGGTCTAACACCGAATAGGGCAGATGCGGCATCACATTTTGGAACTGCCAGAGATATTAAGGCTATAACAGGTCAAGAAATCACTTTACCGGATGTCTCTTCTTTTAAATTAGGATCAAAAAAATCTTCCATTTCTCTAAAAGTAGAAGACACGGATGCTTGTCCGAGATTTTGCGGGCTAGAAATTACTCAAGTTGAGGTTAAAGAATCTCCGGAATGGTTGAAGAACTTTTTAAATGCTATCGGAGTCAATAGCATCAACAACTTGGTGGATATCAGCAACTACATTTGTCATTTTTTGGGTCAACCAATGCACATTTTTGATGCTGATAAAATTAGTGGAGCACAAGTAATTGTGAAAACCCCTGAAAAAGGCACTTTAATAACTACTCTAGACGGGGTAGAAAGAACATTATCGGGAAGCGATTTGGCTATTTGCGACAGCAACGGACCAATGGCCATTGCTGGCGTTTTTGGTGGAGAGAATTCAGGAGTTACTTCTGCGACAAAGAATGTGTTTTTGGAAGTTGCTTGTTTTAATCCAGACAGCATCAGAAATACCGCCACCGCACATAGCTTAAAAACAGATGCCAGTTTCAGGTATGAAAGGGGTACTGATCCCAATATGCCTGCTTACGCAGTAAAGTTGGCGGCGTTAATGGTTTTGGAGCTTGCTGGTGGTGAAATAGTGGATACAGCCTTTGATAACTATCCTGTAGCTATTCCAAACCATGAAGTGTCTGTCAAATTCAAGAACATTGACAGACTTTTAGGGAAGGCATTACCACGGGATTTAATAAAGGAAATTCTACAAAAGCTAGATATCGAAATCAAATCCGAGAGCAATGAAGGCATGGAGCTTTCTGTACCGGCCTATCGCGTGGACGTAACACGGGAAGCAGATGTGGTAGAAGAGATTTTGAGAATTTATGGTTTTGATAATATCGAACTTTCAGAGCATCTTTCTTCCGATTATTTGTCTGATTTTAGAGAGGTAGTTCCAGAAACTCAAAGCTTAAAAATATCTGAGCTGCTGGCAGCAAACGGTTTTCATGAGATTCAGACTTTGTCGATCGTTAAACCTTCTCAGAACGCTTTGTTAACGGAATTAGAAGGCTCTCGCGTCCGGCTTTTGAATCCGCTGACGGAAGACCTTTCTGAGATGAGAAACAGTTTGCTTTTTTCAGGTTTACAAACGCTCTCTTATAATATTAATAGGAGAAGTAGGGATGTTAAGGTTTTTGAGTTTGGAAGAACCTACGGCAAAAAACAAGATGAGAGCGGCACCAGTTACTATGACCAATCAAAGTTAGGTATTTGGGTGACCGGAAATAAGTTGGCCGAGTCTTGGTATCAAAAATCTGAAAAGGTTTCGTTCTTTGATTTGAAGAATGAGGTGGTAAAGGTTTTTACGGCCATGAGGTTGACGCAGCTTTCCAGTACAGAAGCAGCATCGGGTTTGTTTGATTATGGTATAGATTTCAAATTGAATAACAGGGTGGTGGCCACACTAGGGAAAGTAAAGGCGACCTATCTGAAGTTTTCCGACCTGAAACAGGAGGTTTTCTATGCGGAGATAGACTGGGCGTATTTATTGAAAAAGTATTCTTATAAGGTTACTTTTACGGAGATACCGAAATTTCCGGAGGTAAGAAGAGACCTTTCATTGGTATTGGATAAAGCAGTTAATTTTGCTCAAATAGAAGAGTTGGCATTAAAAACAGATAAGAAATTATTAAAGCAGGTGAATGTCTTCGATATTTATGAAGGAGAAAAGCTCGCCAAAGGCAAAAAGTCTTATTCTGTAAGTTTTGTTTTACAAGACAATGCTAATACTTTAAATGACAAGGTGATTGATAAAACGATGAGCAAGTTAATTTCAACCTTTGAAAATCAATTGGGAGCGGAAATAAGAAGGTAATAGACCTTTTGTTTTCAAAGTCTCCACTGCTAGAAGAATATGGAATCTGAAAAACAATACAACCAAGAAAATGCCATGATGTTTGCTCGTTTAGAAGAGCTTTCAGGAAAGGTAGAGGGGCGTATTGCGAAGGTTCGCAGCTATGAGCAGAAAATTATTGGACTGGAATTTGAGCTTAGAAAATTAACAGATGAGAGAGATGACCTAAAGAAAAGGCTCTCTTTTTTTAAGAAACGTAAAATAGATGAAGTTTCTAAAGTAAATGAATTAGATGCCATAACGGCTCAAAATTTTACTATTAGGAATAAAATCGCTAAGATTGTAACGGATATTGATAGTCAAGGGGTAAGTGAAGATGGGGTTAGAGAATTGATACAAACTCTAATAGGCGAAATAGACGATTGTATAAGCTTATTGAAGTAATAAATAATTTTGCTTTCATAAAATGAGTTCGGAAAAAGTAAAGGCAAATATTAAAATAAATGGTGAAGCATTGCCATTTTTATTGTCGGCCGAAGAAGAACCATATTTTAGAGAAGCTGCTATTAAAATAAATGAGCGATTGGCCGTATTACACAACAAATACGGGGCGGTTGCTAACTTTGAGCATTTGCTTTCTACAGTGGCAGTAGAAGCTATGGTGGACGCCCTACAAGCACATCAGAATTACAATAGACTCAGAGATGAAATTAATGGTAGATTAGAGCAAATTGATAGTCGGCTTGACGGCTGAATTCTCCCACTTTTTTTAATTTCCTTACTTTAATATTCTATCAACGAATTATTAAATAAAGAATTAATGTCAGAATATTTATTGTTAATCGCAGGTATTGCCGGAGGCTTACTTGCGGGATTTTTCATAGGTAAATCAATCCTAAAGAGTACCAACAAAAATCAAGAAGCAGAAGCTGCAAGAAAGGCAGAAAACATTTTAAGAGATGCAGAATCACAGGCAGAGAACTTAAAAAGAAATGCAGAGTCTCAGGCAGAAAACATTAAAAGAGATAGGAAATTAGAAGCCAAAGAACATTTCCTTAAACTGAAAACCGAATTTGAAGAAACGACCAATAACAAGAAGAATATTATTATTCAGAATGAACAGAAGGTAAGAACACTTCAACAGCAGGCGGCCTCTTTAATGGAGAAAAATAAAAGAGAGGAGACCGAAATCCAAAGTCAAAAAGACAAGTTAGCTAATCAGCTAGAGATAGCGGCCAAAAAGCAAGAAGATGCAGAAAAGCAACTAAGTCTACATGTGCAGCAACTCGAAAAGATTTCTGGATTATCTGCAGACCAAGCCAAGGAGCAATTAATGGATGCACTCAAGGCAGAGGCGGAATCAAACGCATCGGCTTTTGTGAAACAGTCTATTGAAGAAGCAAAACTTTCTGCCACCAAGGAGGCTAAGAAAATTATAATTCAAACGATTCAAAGAACAGCCGCAGAGCAGGCGATTGAAAACTGTGTATCTGTTTTCAATATTGAAAGTGACGAAATCAAAGGTAAAATTATAGGAAGAGAAGGTAGAAATATTAGAGCTTTGGAAGCAGCTACGGGAGCCGAAATTATTGTGGACGATACCCCTGAGGCTATTGTGATTTCTAGTTTTGACCCTGTAAGAAGAGAGGTGACTAGGTTATCACTTCACAGATTGGTGACAGACGGCAGGATTCACCCAGCCAGAATTGAGGAGGTCGTGAATAAGACCAGAAAAGAAATTGACAACGAGATTATAGAAATTGGTGAGAAAACCGTTTTAGACTTAGGTATTCATGGACTACATCCAGAACTGATAAAGATGGTAGGTCGTATGAGATTCCGTTCGTCTTATGGACAAAACTTGCTTCAACACTCTAGAGAAGTGGCTAAGCTTTGTGCTACCATGGCGGCCGAAATGGGTATGAAAGTAAAACTTGCTAAAAGGGCTGGTCTTTTACATGATATTGGAAAGGTTTATCAAGAAGAGTCTGATTTGCCACACGCCATTTTAGGAATGGAGTTGGCTAAAAAATATAAGGAAAATCCAGAGGTATGTAATGCCATAGGTGCTCACCATGATGAGATAGAGATGACTTCATTGATTTCTCCTGTGATTCAGGTGTGTGATGCCATCAGTGGTTCTAGACCAGGTGCCAGAAGAGAAATGATGGATTCTTATGTGCAGCGACTAAGAGATTTGGAGGAGTTGGCACTAGACTTTAAAGGTGTGGAGAAATGCTATGCTATTCAAGCGGGTAGAGAACTTAGAGTGATAGTAGATGCAGAAAACGTAAGTGACGAGTTTGCGAGCATGTTGTCATTTAATATTTCTCAGAAAATTGAAAAAGAAATGCAATATCCAGGTCAAATCAAGGTTACGGTGATACGTGAAATGAGAGCCGTGGCTTATGCGAAATAATATGGAAGCGGTATTTCCGCTTTAAATCATTTGTTAATGCAATCTTAAAGCACCTATATTTTAGGTGCTTTTCGTTTTATGGAACAACCTTTTATGTCCTTCTCACATCTAAAAAGCAGAATAGAAATACAAACATTTAAAATTTTATAGATTATGAAAAAGCTACTTTTTATCGCATCAGCATTGGTTATTGGTTTTAGCTCTTGTAGAGGACCCGCAGGTTTTGATGGTGAACCTGGCCCTGCAGGACAAGATGGAGGTTTAGTTTACGCTACCGCCATTGAACTTGTTGTAGACTTTACCCCTGCCAATGATTTTAAAATTGTGGAAGATTTTGGTTTTGATGTTTTTCCAGCAGATGTTCCACTTGTGTTTATAAAATGGGAAAATGATTCTAACGGCACTGAAATTTGGAGACCCTTGGTTCAAACCGCTTATCTAAATCAAGGGATTTTGACTTATAACTATGATTTCACTCAGGGAGATTTCTCTATATTTTTGGACGGCACAGTTCCTGATTTCTCAAAATTGGATGTGGCATATTTAAACGGTCAAGTATTTAGGGTGGTCGTGGTTCCTGCAGCTTTTTTAGAAACGGGTAGATTAAGCTCTAAATCTTACGATAGCATTACTCAAACATTTGGAATAACGGAAGAAGATTTTGTAAAGAAAGATTTGAGATAAGCGACCTTGAAATTTTTGATAAGCAGTGGTTTCAATTCTGAGACCGCTGTTTTTTTTTGTGGTAGTATTTGGACTATCTTCGCCGAAGGACAATAAATTATGAGAAAAATATTATTTCTGCTTTGTATTTCTTTTATAAGCCAGGCCCAGATAAAAACCAATTTGCCTATTATTTTGATTGATACAAAAGGTAGAAAGATTGTGGATGAGCCTAAGGTTTTAGCCAATATGACTTTGATCAATAATGGGGAAGGTAAGGAGAATACCCCTACAGATAGCCCAGAATACGAAGGGAATATTGGAATAGAATATAGAGGTTCGTCTTCACAAAGTTTTCCTAAAAAACCATTTGGTCTAGAGACTTGGGATGAGAATGGAGAAGACGAAAAAGTATCTTTTTTTGGATGGCCTGAGGAAAGCGACTGGATTTTATATGCTTCATATAATGAGAAGAGTCTTATTCATAATGTGCTGACGCTTAGAATGGCCGAAAAGATGGGCTTATACGGGAGTAGAACCAAATATGTGGAGCTCTATCTTAATGGCAATTATGAAGGCGTTTATGTTTTTATGGAGAAGATAAAAAGAGATAAGAAACGGGTAGATATTTCTAAGCTAGAACCAGACGAGGAATCAGGAGAAGATTTGACGGGAGGTTACATTATCAAGATAGATAAAAATACAGGCTCTAATATTGGAAGTTGGTTTTCAAATTATAGTAATCAATCGAATGGTTTTAAGCCTTCTGAGTTTTTCTATGAGTATCCTAAAGACATTACCACAATTCAAAAGGACTATATAAAAGGATATATAGGGTCTTTTGAGAATTCGCTGCAAAGTGAAAACTATACAGACCCCACTACGGGTTACCAGCAGTATATAGACATGCAGTCTTTTGTGTTGATGACCATCGTCAATGAAGTTTCCAAAAACGTGGATGGCTATAGAATCAGTACTTTTCTGTACAAGGATAAAAACGAAAAATTGAAAATGGGGCCGCCTTGGGATTATGATATTAGTTTTGGGAATGCAGACTACTGCAATGGTTCGTCTTACAGGGGTTTCTCGTATAATTTTAATGCCTTTTGTCCTGATGACTATTGGCAGGTGCCCTTCTGGTGGCAGAAGTTTCTAGGAGATATCAACTTCATAAAAGCCTATAGAGAAACTTATGATGATTTACGTCAAAATGGTATTTTAGAAGATTCTAAATTAATTGGCTTAGTGGATAGCCTTGCCAATGAGATTAAAGATGCACAAGTAAGAAACTTTAATAGATGGCCTATTCTTGGTCAATACATTTGGCCGCAGCCACAGCCTGTACCAACGACGTGGGAGGGCGAGGTGAATGAATTGAAGAAGTGGATTCCTTTAAGGCTGCAGTGGTTAGACGAAAACATACCTTCTGAAATGCAAGTGCTATCCTCTGAAAGGCGTTTAGATTTTAAGGTAAAGGCTTATCCTAATCCTTATATCTCTTCGCTCAGTATTGAAATAATTGCTGTGAAAAGTAGCACCGCCCATATTCGTTTGATAGACCTTTTGGGAAGAGAAATTAAGAATCAAGATTTTGATTTAGAAATAGGACAAAATCGATTGAATCTTAATTTCCCTGAAAATCATTCTGCTCAAACCCTACAGTTTCTAAAAGTCAAGGTTGGGGAAGACGAAACGACACACAGAGTGGTGCATAAGTAGGCCTAGATGGTCATTCCGCCATCTGCTGTGAAGACTGCCCCTGTGGTAAAAGAAGAAGCATCAGAGGCTAAATAAAGTGCCAAGGCTCCTATTTCGTCTACTGTGCCTATTCTAGAAATAGGCATGTGCTTCGTAAATCTTTTCATGATGTCCTTGTTTTGCCAAAGAGCCTGAGAAAACTTAGTTTTAATAAGTCCTGGGCAAATGGTATTGACCCTAATGCCATCCGTTCCCCATTCTTTGGCCAAAACTTTTGTAAGCATATTGAGTGAGGCTTTACTGACAGAGTACATACCCAGTCCTGGGTCTGGTGTAAGGGCTGCTACGCTGCTGACGTTAATAATGCTGCCACCACCTCGGCTTTTCATAGAGGCGTAAACCATCTTAGAGAATTCGAAAGGAGCTTTTACGTTGACCGCCATTATTTTATCAAAGGCATCACCATCGCAATCCAATGAGGGGCCAAATACTGGATTGGTAGCCGCATTATTAACTAAAATATCTACACCTCCATAGGTTTCAATGGTTTTATCCAATAGGTTTTGAAGTTTTGTCATATCTCCAGCATGTGCTGCTATGGGAAGTACCTCAGCATTGCTTTCTTTTCTGATACTTTCGGCTACTTCGTCTAGAATGTCTTGTTTTCTACTGCTGATAACCACTTTGGCTCCGTGGGCAGCAAAAAACCTGGCCATAGACTCTCCGATACCTTTACTGGCTCCCGTTATAATGGCCACCTTTCCGGTGAGGTCAAATGCGTTTTTGTAATTCATAGGGTTTATAGTTTGTTGATTTTAATTAAGTTTTGTGCTATTGAACGCTCAGTCCGCCATCTAGCACGATGCTTTGGCCAGTCATAAAGCTGGACTGGTCAGATGCTAAAAACAGTATGGCGTCTGCTATTTCTTCTGGCTTGCCAAAACGTTTCATGGGCGTCGCATATTTGAGCATGTTTTTATATTCCGGCTCGTCGTTAATGCTGTCTAACATGGCGGTTTCTGTAAAGCCTGGACAAACGGCGTTTATGCGAATGTTTTGTTTGGCATATTCCACTGCTGCAGATTTTGTCATACCAATTACAGCATGCTTACTGGCGGAGTATGCTAAATGACGAGACATACCGATTTTTCCAGCAACCGATGCAGTGTTGACAATGGCACCGCCACGATTAGCTTTAAAGTGCGTAAGGGCGGCTTTCATGCAGTAAAAAACACCTTTAATATTGATATCTATAACACGGTCAAATTCTGTGTCAGGGTAATCTTCCGTTTTAACTCGAGGGCCAAGAATTCCAGCGTTATTTACCACCACATGGATTTGTCCAAATTGGCTTATGGCTTTTTCAAATGCATTTTTCACCTCTTCGGGTTGGGATACATCACATTTTAGGTAAAATATGGAGCCTTCCAAAGCCGCTAAGTTGGGAGATTTTGCTTCGGTAATATCCATCACCAAAACTTGTGCACCTTCCAAAAGGAATTGCTTTACGGCCTCTAGGCCAATGCCTCCATTCCCACCGGTGATGACAATGTTTTTGTTTTCAAATCTTTTCATTTTTCACAGAAGTATATTATTTCCTCCATTGGTAGGGCATACCTTTTCGCTAATTCTGGAGGGAGTTCGTTGACGAAATTGTCCTCAGTTACTTTGAACCCAGCCTTAGCGAGTTCTTTACCATAGTCCTTACCAAAAAGACGCAGATGGTCAGATTGCTTAAATACTCGCTCTCTTTCTCTAGGATCTGTGATGGTGGGGTCTGTCAGGGTATGCTCCATTTTCATGTCTTGGGGAGACTGCATAATGGCCCAGCCGCCTGGTTTTAAAACCCTGTATAATTCTGATGTAGCCACATCAAAGTGTTCTACATGCTCTAAAACATGATTGCAAAAAATAACGTCAAAGGAATTATCTGGGTACTGAATCTTTTCAATATCCATCTTAACCTTCGCCAGCGGCGATTCAATATCCGCCGTAATGTATTCTAGGTTAGGCAATTCTTCAAAACGGTTTATAAAGCAATATTCTGGTGCTACATGGAGTACGTTAAGTTTGCTTTCAAAGAAAGTAGTTTTTTGTCTCAAATACAGATACATAAGTCTATGTCTTTCTAAGGATAGACAAGAAGGGCATAATGCGTTTTCTCTAGGTTCTAATCTGCCGTAAGGTAAAAATTTCTTAAATTTACCGGAGCAAACCGTACACTCCACGGAATCTCCCTTCATAAAGCCAGCATATATCCTTAAAGGAATGTGGCTGAATAATTGTAGGTATTTGCGTGGAACGAAACGAATAAGAAAACTAATTATATTTTTCATCGAAATATTTGACCTGTCCTTGTTTTAAGGTCAAAAATAGAATTAAGTAAACAGCAAAAAAAATGCAAGAGAAGAAAGCCGAAAATTCGCCAACAAATAAACATTATAAAAGAAAGGAAGATAAGAATTGGTATCAAAGTCTTTTACTAAGTCAAAAGTTTAAAATCAATGTTATTCTGGGTTTAACTTTAACGGCACTTGGGGCTGTAATTTTGACCATAACTGGGCCAGAGATGCTTCACCATTGGCAATTTGCCCTTCATGGTTTTATTGGCATAGCTGTTTTGCTAGTGGGACTGTGGTTTTTTGGCAGGGGTTTAAGGTATGAATTTCAGCTAGATGCCATTAGAATAGCGAAAAGAAACCGAAATTTTAATGGGGGAAATCAACGTAAAGGCCCTAAAAAACCAGCTCCGAAGAAAGCTTAAGACTATCTTCTTAACCAATCGTATTTTATGTTTTTCAGATAAGCTTTCCTTGATTTCATGGGAAGCTTATTTTTTTTGTTAAATCAGCGAGGATGAATTCAAGTATTCCATTCTGGAATTTACGATAGTTATAATATGTTACTGTTCTTGAAAATTAATATCAAGGGGTTCAGAGTATCGGAGTGCTGATTTTTATGAGAAGATGTTTCTTGGGAGTACCAGGTATAATAGCATATACCACTTCAAATAGAAGGTAAATGAAGTTGGGTATAAGGAAACTAAAAAAGTCTCAACCTTTCCAAATCTAGATTGAGACTTATTTGCAATAGAAATGCAAAAAAAATAGAATTACTTAGTGAAAGAAGCCTTAAGCTCTTCGATATCTACTTTTCTGATTTCTGGCTTTAGCGTAAGACGCTTAATGTCAGCTTGCTTGTTGTTTGCAATTGCTCTGTTTCTAAGGCCTTTTCTTTTTAATCTTGTAACTGCCATTATATATAAATTTAAATACTAGTTTGCTTGTTTACTCAAATGAGGTGCAAAGGTAGCTATTCTGTTTAGAATTATCAATGATAAATCTAGAATAACTGTACTTTTGTCCTCGGAACTATTAAAAAACTTATGTCGAAACCAAGTTTAGCCAGAGGAACACGTGATTTTGGGCCTGAAATAATGGCAAAACGAACTTATATTCTAGAAACTATTAAAAAAGTTTTCAAGAAATTTGGATTTTTATCTTTAGAAACGCCTGCTGTAGAGAATTTATCTGTGCTGATGGGTAAGTATGGAGAGGAGGGAGACAAACTTCTTTTTAAGATTTTGAATTCTGGTGATTTTGCTAAAAGTTTAAAGCAAGAAGATTTTGATAATGGTGCACCAGCCATGCTTTCTAAAGTGGCAGAGAAAGGTTTGAGATACGATCTAACTGTGCCATTTGCCAGATTTGTGGTGATGAACCGCCATGAACTAGCCATGCCCTTTAAACGTTTTCAGGTGCAGCCAGTTTGGAGAGCAGACAGACCACAGCGAGGTAGATACAGAGAGTTTTACCAGTGTGATGCAGATGTGGTAGGTACTGAATCATTATTATGCGAAGCAGAGATCATATTGATGCTTAATGAAGTGTTTGAGAAACTTAAACTGGAAGATTTTACGATTAAGGTAAACAACAGGAAAATCTTAACGGGCATTACGGAGGCCATTGGTGCAGCCGGTAGAGAGGGAGAGCTTTGTGTGGCTATAGATAAGTTGGATAAGATAGGCAAAGAGAAAGTAGAAGAAGAGCTGGCTGAAAGAGGTTTTGGGAAGGAGAGTATAAATTCATTACAAACCCTTTTTGAACTACCAAAAGGAAATAAAGAAGCACTGGAGGCATTGAAAATTTGGCTTTCTGGAACCGAAATTGGCTTAAAAGGTATAGCGGAACTGGAAGAAGTGCTAGAAATGGTAGAAGGCTTTGGTTTGGAAGAATCTAACCTTGAACTTGATTTTACGTTGGCCAGAGGTTTAAGCTATTATACCGGTGCCATTTTCGAAGTAAAAGCTGGAGGGGTGAAGATAGGCAGTATCTCTGGAGGAGGGAGATATGATGATTTAACTGGCACATTTGGCGTTTCTGGATTATCAGGTGTAGGGATTTCATTTGGAGTCGATAGAATTTATGATGTATTGGATGAGTTGGAGCTTTTTCCTGAAGATGCCACAGAAAGTACGAAGGTTTTAATAACTAATTTTGATGCAATATCTCAGAAAGCATGTTTGCCTATTTTAAAGCAACTCAGAGATGCCGATATTGCAGCAGAACTTTATCCGACCAGTACAAAAATGAAAAAGCAGTTTGATTATGCTAATAAAAAAGGAATAGCCTATGTTTTGGTGGTAGGGTCAGAGGAAATAAAAGCGGAGAAATATAGTTTGAAAAATATGGCTTCTGGAGAACAGGAAAGCTTAGGTATAAATGAAATAATTAAGATTCTTAATGTTTAAAAAACAAAAATTAATAGCCTATTTACTAGTCATAGTGTCTAGTTTGGTGGCCACTTTTTCTTTCTATTTTTGGCAAGTAGTCAAAAGTCCTAATCTGAACTTAGACGCAGAGAAGAGCGTCGTGCTTTTGATTCCCAAAGGAGCTACTTACGAAACTGTTCTAGATAGCTTAAATAAACGTAATCTTATTCATGATCAGATAAGCTTTGGCTTTTTGAGTAAATTTATGAATTATAGAGAGCTTGTGAAACCAGGAAGGTATGAGATACCACCAAATACTGGTAATAAAGAACTACTAAGTAAATTAAGGTCTGGAGACCAAGACGAGGTTAAATTGACATTCAACAATATTCGTCTGAAGTCTGAACTGGCAGAAAGGCTTGCGGCCAATCTTTCTATTGATAAAAATGTGCTTTTAGAAAAGTTGAACGATCCAGCGGTTTGCGAAAAGTATGGTTTTACCACAGATAATATCATGTGCATGTTTTTGCCAGATACTTATTTTATGTGGTGGACACTTACGGAAGATGAGTTTCTGGATAGAATGAAATATGAGTATAAGACTTTTTGGAATGAGGATAGACTTAAAAAAGCTGCTATCACAACAATGAGTCCTATTAAAGTGGGAATCATGGCCAGTATAGTTCAAAGTGAAACAAATAAATCTGACGAGCAACCAACGGTGGCTGGAGTTTATGTAAACAGAATTAAGCAGGGCATACCTTTACAGGCCGATCCTACGGTTAAATTTGCGGTAGGCGACTTTACTTTAAAAAGAATTTTGAAGAAACATCTTACGGCAGAATCTCCTTATAATACCTATCGCGTTCAAGGATTGCCACCAGGCCCAATAACCTTGCCAGAAAAAAAGGCTATTGATGCGGTGCTTAATTATCAGCACCACGAGTACATTTATTTCTGTGCCAAAGAAGATTTTTCAGGATACCATAATTTTGCCAGTACACTTTCAGAGCATAATGCCAACGCCAGACGTTTTCATGATGCCTTAAATAAAAGGGGGGTTCTTTAATGTTTAGTTTTGATTATAAATATAGAGTGAGATATGCGGATGTAGACCAAATGGGCTACATGTACTACGGAAATTATGCTAGGCTGTATGAAATAGGTAGGGTGGAAGCACTCAGAAGTTTGGGGATTAGGTATAGGGATTTTGAAGACAATGGCTTCATTATGCCTGTTTATGAGAACAATTCTAGATTTATTTCTCCTGCTAAATATGATGAACTCATTACTATTAGGGTTATTTTAAATGAGATTCCTAAGGCGAGGATTGTGTTTAACTATGAAATTTATAACGAGGAGGAACAAAAAATACACAAGGGAGAGACTACTTTAGTTTTTGTCAATACGGCCAATAACAGAATTATTTCTTGTCCTGAGGGTATAGAAAAGGCTTTAGAACCATTTTTTTAAAGCTGAATGAGCAAAATAGGAAATACCGTATTTATTAAGAAATTCAAGAGGTTTTTAAGAAGTATATATCTGTGGGATACCACCATTTCCTTATATCATGTATTGACCATTTTATGGCAGCGAATTATTACGTTTGACATAGACCAGAGAGCGGCTGCTGTTTCTTTTTCATTACTATTGGCTATTTTTCCTGCGGTCATATTTCTTTTTACACTCATTCCATATATTCCCATTGAAAATCTGGATGTGCAGATTATGGACTTTTTAGCCAATATATTGCCCAAGGGCATTTATTCTACTGCGGCAAACACCATTCAAGACATCATTAGCAGAAGGAGGGTAGATGTACTTTCTTTTGGTTTTTTGTTTGCACTTTATGCAGCCACAAATGGTATGATGGCCTTAATAAGAGCTTTCAATATTTCTTTAGAAAAAGATGATAAAAGAGGTTTTTTTCAAGGAAGGCTTGTGGCTCTTTTATTAACTTTCCTATTGGTTTTGGTTATGATTTCGGCTATTTTGGTACTCATCGTAGGGAAATTCTCCATTGCATATTTATTTGAAATAGGCTTTTTAAGTGAAGACTTTACCTATTACATGATTCAGGTGCTAAGGTATGTTTCCATCTTTATTATTTTCTTTTTAGGTATTGGTAGCATTTATTATTTTGCTCCTGGTAAAAATAAGAGAATGACTTTTTTTAATATTGGGGCTGTTTTGGCTTCTATATTATGCATTCTGGCTACCAATGGATTCTCCTATTATTTGGTAAATTTTAACTCTTACAACAGGCTTTATGGATCTATAGGAACGCTTATAGGGATGATGGTCTGGATATACTTGATTGCAGTGATCTTGATATTTGGATTTGAAATTAATTCAAGCTTGAAAGATGCTCTAGAGCAAGAAAGGGAATCTTCTGATTTGGACAGTTAAATAAAAAAAGCCGCAGTAAGTAATCAGTTTACGTGCGGCCTTTTTCTGTAAATTTTAACCACCAGAATAATCAGTTCCAATGTGACTAAATAGATGCAATAGCCGTGCCAAAACAATACCTTTATAGGAAAACATTTTGTTACTATTATCTATGAATAGCTTAAAAGCAATTTAGGTATAGTTATTCATATAAGCGTAATGTAAAATAAGTAGATGAAAGGAAATGATGCAGAAATTTACTGGGTGGTCAAAAAGTACGACGATTTAGTTCTAAATGAGCTTTATGAAATATTGGCTTTGCGTTCTGAAGTTTTTGTGGTAGAGCAAAATTGTGTCTATCAGGACATAGACTTTAAAGATGGAAAGGCTATTCACGTTATGGGTAGCAATAAAAAAGGTGAGCTTATAGCCTATACTCGTTTGTTTGGATTGAATCAGTATTTTGATGGTTTTCTAGCCATAGGCAGAGTTATTACCAAGGCCTCCTATAGAAAGTACGGTTTTGGTGCAGATTTAATGAATTTTTCTATTGCTAAATGCCATGAGATTTATGGAAACCATCCTATAAAAATAGGTGCTCAAAAATACCTCTTGAAATTTTACGGATTGCTGGGATTTAGAGAAATAGGTGAGGACTATATAGAAGATGGTATTCCGCATTGTATAATGATTAGAGAAAATTAATAATTGATTTTCTCCTCGAATTTTGATTGGTTAAGTTTAGGAGAAAATTATAAATTGTAACTATGAAATTGGGAGTAGTAAGCAATCCGGAAATGGTAGATTTTACAATGCCAGAGGATGCTCTAGAAACCTTAAGAATATTAAAGAAAGGGAAAGAACCGTTTGAGACTTATGTAGGTTGTGCCAAATGGAACAAGGGAGATTTAAAAGGGTTTTCTTCGAAGGGTACTAAAGATGAGCTTACTTATTACGGAACACAGTTTAATTAAAAAGCGTTAAATGCCACGTTTTATAATAGTTATCCTCCTGAACAAGCGAGGACATGGTATGACAAAACACCTGAGGGGTTTAAGTTATTTCCTAAAGTACCAAGATATATTAGCCATATAGAAAGACTGAATGATGTCACTGCTCCGGTGATAGAATTTGGAGAAACAGCCAGAGCCTTTGACGAAAAGTTAGGAATGGTTTTCCTTCAAGTTCTCGATAATTTCAAGCCCTCTAATATGGATAGCTTGAGGAAAATTGTAAACGAATGGTCAAAGGATATACCTCTGGCCGTAGAGCTTAGAAATACAGATTGGTTTTAAGACGCCGCAGCCGCCAAAGATGTTTATCAATTATTTGAAGAAAACGAGCTGACCAACATTTTAACCGATACGGCGGGTAGGAGAGACTTGATGCATATGCGGATGACTACGCACGTGGCTTTTTTAAGAAATGTAGGGGCAAATCACCCGAGTGATTACCCAAGATTAGACGAATGGCTTGATAGGATTGCGGTTTGGAGAGAGCAGGGCTTGGAGAAGCTTTATTTCTTCGTGCATCAATATATTGAAAAGGAATCTCCACTACTTTTGAAGTATTTCATCGAGAAGTTTAACGATAGATTTAATGAAAACCTTTTAATGCTTGCTTAATCATGGAGATTATAAGACTTTTTAAACAACAGTTTGAATCCTATAAAAAACTGGGAGACCGCACTTTTGAGCAGCTGTTTGACGAAGACATCCATTGGAGATTTAATCCAGAAAGTAATTCTCTGGCAGTAATAGTGAAGCATATGCACGGAAATATGCTTTCTAGATGGACAGATTTTTTAACTACAGATGGCGAAAAGGAGTGGCGTGAAAGAGATGCAGAATTTGAGTCGAGTTATAGTTCTAAAGCTGAAATGCTAAGAGACTGGGAACTCGGGTGGGCATGTCTTTTTGAAGCACTAGAAGCTGTAAACGAGAGCAATATTGATACAGTGGTTTATATTAGAAATGAAGGGCATAGTATAGAAAATGCTTTTATGAGACAGCTGGCTCATTACAGTTCTCACATAGGCCAAATCATGTATATCGGAAGAATGATTAAAGGAGCTGCGTGGCAGAGTTTATCCATTCCCACCGGGAAATCTGATGCATTTAATAAGGAGAAATTTGCAGCCCCAAAGAGGTGACATGTGTGAGCAAAGGACATTTTAAGTAAAATGTCCTTTGCTCATTTTAAGCATTTACCTAGCCACCCAACCGCCATCTACTAATAGGCAAGAGCCCACCATGTAATTAGAGGCATCGGAGGCCAGAAACATGGCTACACCTTGAATTTCGGATAATAGCCCCCAGCGACCTACCGCCGTGGCACCTACAATAAACTTCTTACCCTCTTCTGTATCCTTTATAGGCTCGTTCATTTCTGTTAAAAATGGTCCTGGACATATGGCATTTACGTTAATATTGTCGAGGGCTAACTCTAAGGCCAAAGCCTTAGTCATATTGACCACCGCACCTTTAGATGCGGTATATGGCGTTCTATTGGCGAGCCCTACCAGACCTAAGGTACTGGCTAGGTTTATAATCTTTCCTTTCTTTTGTTTCTTCATGATGGGTGTTACCGCTCTGCTGGCTAGCCAAGTACCAGTAACATTGATGTCCATCACTTTATTAAAATCTGCCAAACTGAGTTCATCTATAGCACCTCTAATGTTAATGCCAGCGGAGTTTATCAAAATGTCAACGCTTCCAAATTCTTTTAAACATAGAGCAGCCATGGCCTCCATTTCAGTTTCTTGGGTTACATCAGCGGCCATACCTATGGCTTGGGTCCCATATTCATTTCTGATTTTTTCTGCGGCTTGGTCGCATTCGCTTTGGGTTCTTGAAACCACAAGAACGTTTCCGCCAGCGGCGGCTATACCCTCTGCCATGGCTAAGCCTAATCCTTTTGAACCTCCAGTGATGATGGCGGCTCTGCCGGTTAGGTCAAATAATTTTAATCCCGGTAATTTATCGTTTGAGTTGCTCACAAATACTTATGTTTATTTTTAAATAGAATTGGTTTGTTAAATTTACTCAGTTCATCACATGATACCTAGTTCTTGTCTGGCGTAATTTAAACAGGCAATCTGATTGGCTTCTTCAAGAGCGAGCTGCTGATGAAAAGATGAGCCCGTAGTTCTAACTAGCGGCTTGGGACTGTAGTTGGCTCGGATAATTTTTAGGCTTTTTGCTAAATCTTTCCCAGATTTATGACCGAAAGTGGTCCAGTATTCGTCTGTAAGAAATGGTATTGGCAGTGGGTCTCTTGTCATCATTTCAAGGTTGAATTTTACATTGGGGTTATGCTTTCTTATGGTCATAACCATTCTATTTAAATCTAGGAAGCCTTGACCAAAAGGTACCTCTGAAAGCAAAAAACCATCTTTATACGCCTCTATACCCATATCCTTGAAATGTGTGGTCATGGTATATGGAGCTAGTTTTTCAACGACCTCATAAGGGTCTTCCAGGAAAGATAAATTGTTTCCAGTATCTAAATTGCATCCTAGATATTCACTGTCATAATCTTTTAGAATTTTCACCAATTCGTCGGCCGTCCAATCTTTATGGTTTTCAATAGCCAACTTCATTTTATGTTTTCTCATAATAGGCTCAGCAAGCCTGATAGATTTGGCTGACGCTTTCTTGAAGTCGGCCCATTCTTCCTCGGTTTTAAAATTGACATATCTTCTTCCGCTGAGGCATGCCACCCTAACGATTTCTATCCCTGCTTCCTTGGCTGAGACGACATTATGCTCAAACTCGGTCAAGTCTTGATCTGTTTTAGGCATTCGGATTTGACCTTCAAGCCACATTCCAGAGGATTCTTTCAAATCTCTAATTTCTTTGGTGTAAGCACCATCCCATTTATCAACACCAATCTGCCCGCCTCCGGCACCTAGTTCGTGTAGGTGTTTGGCCATGGGCAAAGCCCCATTCCACGAGGGGTGTGCCGTGCTACCGCCATCACGGAAACGAAGGAAATAAGATGCCACCGAAATGCCAACTAAATTTGGAGCCACGTTAAACGAGCTCAAAGAGGGTAATGCTGATGCGGTAGCTAACAACGCGGAGCTTTTTATGAAAGCCCTTCTGCTGAGGCCTATTTTTGGGTTTATCATGGGTATTATTTCAATAGTTTAATTTTCCGATTCCTTGTTGGTCATTCTTTCTATCAGCTCTTCTGCGGTCCAAGGCACCACTTTACCTTGTGTTTTTAACCTGAGCATACCTATATCTCTTACAGAAATGGCTTCAGAATTATGACCCCATTCATTACGGATATAGGTCATGACATCGGCCACCTCTTGGTTTGAAAGGCTAGAATGTGAGGGCATTACAGGTAGAATGTCTGGCACATCGTAGGTCTTTCCTTTCACGGTAATAGCCCCTTCTATGCCGTAAAGCAAAATCAGAGCTAATTTTTCGGATTCTTGCGTTACCCATTCTGAGCCTACCAGTGGTGGAGCAAATCTTTTTAAACCTGCACCATCAGTACCGTGGCATCCAGTACAATAATTTAAAAATAATCTCCTTCCGGCCACAAACTGTTTCATACCTGCAGCATCTAGCTTAGTTCCTACTACCGCTTTGGTTTTTAAGACTTGTTTTCCTGGCCAGCTAAAACCTTTTTGAAGATTTTGTATTTCTCTGGAACCTTCATTGTTTACAAATAAGGTAGGTTTCGTTTTTAAGGCGACAGGTTCCTTTTCGGAGGTGGCCACCTGTAAGGAAGCCCCAATTAATAAACTGTTTTTCTGCCAGCCTTGAGCATGGCTTATCAATGCTATAAAATCTGTAGACTCTTCAGAGTCTCTTCTTTTAATTAAAATGCCGGCCAACTGCTCTATAAACATTTCTTTGTAATCAGATTTTTCTTTCCACTTTTTATTTTTAAGAATGTGAGTCACCATTTTCAATTCTCTATTGCCCAAACTGGAAAGAGCGGCATCTGTAAGGAGTAAATCAGAACCTTTTTCTGAAATGATTTGACTTACCGTCTCAATGGCAAAATCTTCTTGCAAAGCATAAGAAGATAATAAAATTTGTAGGTCAGAGATGTCGTTAGCCCCAATGTTCTTTTTGATAGATTTCTGGATTTTCGGAACCAAGCTTTTATTGCTTTCAGAAAGCGACTCTAAGAGACGTAATGCATTCGCCTGAATTCTTGGGTCTTTGTCATTAAGTAGATGGAGACAGATATTTGGGTCTAATATATTTAGACCCTCTAAAATCCACAGGGCAGAAATTCTGGCGGTTGGGGTTCCGTGCAGTGCTATTTCTTCCAGTTTATTTTTGGCATCCTTTCTATTTTGTTGGAGGAGTAACCTTTGACTGGTATCTCTATACCAAGAGATTGGATGTTCTAAATTTTCGGCCAACTGTATACTGTTTTGAGTACTCAAGTCTATAGAAGCGGCGGGTCTAAAACCATCAGGTGTTATTTTCCATATCCTACCTAAATGGATGTATTGATCTAGACCTCTTTCTAAGGTTTGTTCTCTAAGGTATTCCGTCATATAGGCCTTATGTTGACTAATACCTCTATACATATCTACCAAATAAATGGCACCGTCTGGGCCAGATTTTATATGAACAGGTCTGAAACGTTCGTCTGTGGAAGCAAGAAACTCTTTGCCTTCATAGGCATTTGTCGCCACTAAATAATTGCCGTTTTCGTTGACAATATTTCTTTTTACAAGATTGCCCGCAGGCTCGCATACTAATACATTGCCATAAAAGTCTTCTGAATAATAAGGCTTATCTCGGCTCACAAAAGGAGAACAGGCGGAAGTGAATTCGGTTAGTTTGCCATCTTCGTTTAGAACACCAGGTATATATCCTCTGTTGACGGCAGGGGTAGGGCCAATAGGGAAAACCGCCCTTTCTACAGACAAAACTTGGTCTGTTCCTGTCGAGCTTTCGTGATAGGGGTTTCTATTAAGGTAATTTGGTGGCACCAGATCGGCGTGCAGTTGAGACCAATTATAATTATAATAAAGTCTTCCAAAATCATCTTTATTAATGCCCCATTGCCCTCTAAACTCCGTTTCTTCTTTAATCCAAGTGTTTTCTGTTCTCTTATATCTATACTTGGATTTGGCATTATAAAGCCAGTTGTCCAATCCCAGTAGAAGTCCATTGGCTGAATGCTCGGGTAAACCACCGCCTCCATAGGTACTGTCTACCAGTGTTCTTTTATCTCCTTTACCATCTCCGTTGGTATCTTCATAAAACCAAAGCGGAATGTTTTCTGCAATTAAGACACCGTCCTGATAAAAGAATAGTGCCCTTGGCAATATCAATCCGTCGGCGTAGGTTGTTCTTTTGTCAAACTGCCCATCAGCGTTGGTATCTTCCAAATAGGAAACCCTTCCAATAGGCTCTTCTTCACCTTTACCATCAATGTCTGGCATATAAGATCTCATTTCTATGACCCACATTCTTCCTTTTTCATCAAAGTCGATATAAACGGGGTCTTCTACTAGTGGTTCAGAAACGGATAGCTCAATGTTAAATCCTTCTGCTAATTGGAGCGACTTTAACTCATTTCCGGGAGACAGTGGTAGTGAATTCTCCTTAGAGCTGATCATGCCCAATAGCAAAGAACAACACAGCGAGAGCTGTAAAATACTTAATTTCATAGGGTTGAATAATATCTAGCTTAAAGTTCATTACCAATGTAATAGTTGTCTTTGAGCTTTTCCACAGAAATTGTTATAAATATCCGAATTCAAATAATTTTTTGGACAAAATGGGGTAATGGGTAGATTTATTAACATTTTTGTTCTAATTTCATTTAGATTTTAGCAAAGATTTGCATGAAGTTGTGCTCGCTAAACCGTCTAGCTTACTTAAAAGATTTTTAATGAAATTCGCCTTTTAGGATTTCAAAAACTACCCTTCTAATTAGATTAGATGGGTAGTTTTTTTTTACTGGGTATTTTTAAAAGTGTGTGAATATCTTTTAAACTATCGTAGCTCAAAAAGATTAGTACAGATCCCCTTAGTTAAAATATTTTAGTTTATTTAGCTTCAAATTGCTCGCCATAAATTACGTTTTTATACGAATGAGTTTATTTTATGGATACATAATGTTTTATGGGTGGTGTGGCTGCTCATTGTCTGTATAAATGAAATTTAATATTTATTATTTCATAACAATCTGAGTTAGCCATGGACTATTTTATGCAACCACTGTATTGTTTTCAAATAAGCCTCTCCTCCTAGATATGGTGGTTTTAATTCCGTTCGACATAATAACCGAGGTGATTTAATTTTTATTTCGGTTTTTATGATATGTTTTGGATTTAGCAAATATGCCCGATTAACTCGAACGAAACTTTTCAATTCTGCCGCTTCCTCATGCTTCTTAAGGTTATAGGCAGATACATGTTTAGTGCCATTATCTAGAAAAAATACAGTGTAGTTTGCATCTGCTTTTAGAAAGATAATTTTTGATTTTTCTTCAGTTACGTTGTTCATGACTTTATATATTTTGGATTAATAATTGGTTGTTGGAAGTAAGGTTTTCTTGGCTACTTCAAATTATAAGTTTCACTAAATAGGCCTAAAGTAATAGTGAGCTGTGGTGTGTTTTGTTCATATGATTTTCTTTTAAACCTATGCCTTCAATTGAAAAAGAGGTAGTAGGATGAGGTACATAGACCAGTTTCTGTTGGATTAAATAATTTATTTTCCTGAAAATATTTAGAAATAAACCTTCGAAGGTTTTATTCGATTGTTGCAATAAACTTTCCAAAAAATGTAAAAAAGTATAAACCAAGGAGCACTATATACATATGTATCTATTATCGGGATATATGAAATATGCCCAGTCTAGTGCTTTTTCGAAATGTGGTATTTTGGGTAATATTTGTGACTTTTTAAAGAGAAGTTGCGAGGGCTTTCCCCACTTATTCTAGGGAACTGTCCTTTTAAAGCGGTAGCTTTTAGTTCATTAAGTTTATTAAAGGATGCATCCGGCGGTTGCCATGGTAATGTTTTTCTTTAACGTCAATAAAAAAGGCTGCTCCATTATTTTGGAACAGCCCTTTTGTAAAGATAACCCAAGTGCAAATCGATGACTGATTTTAATCCGCTGGTACCAAGTTCGGGGTTAAGTATTTCTGATAAGTGTTTACACTGATTTCTGCTTTGAGTTCATGCAGCAGGTTATACAACCCGAAAAGTGTTCTATTAATATAAAGGAAATGTTTACTGCCTCTGTTGCCGTTCATTTTTCTGAGTTCGGTGCTTCTGGCGTATTTTTCGCCTAATTCTGCCAAATTTTTAAAATACGCTTCATCCGAAAAGTCAAATGTATCCTCTTTTAAAGGTCGGCTAAAGAATTCTAAAAGGGTATAAAATAGCTCGGAGAAAAAAGCCCTTTCTTCTTCACTATCATCTTCCCTAAATATTTCTAGGTCTTTTAATCCTTGCTCAAAAACGGTTTTGTTTTCTAAATTCCCCTTCTCAAATAGATGGAAGTATGGTGCATAGAATTCCTCCGGAATAACTTTCATACAGCCGAAGTCAATGGCTATAAGCTCATGTTCCGCCGAGATAAGGAAATTGCCAGGATGAGGGTCGGCATGTACCTTTTTTAAGCTATGAATCTGGAACATGTAAAAGTCCCAGAGAGCCTGACCAAGTTTGTTAGAGATATCTTGATTATCTGTTTTAAATTCAGAAAGGTGCACGCCATCCATCCAGTCCATGGTCAGAATTCTATCCGTAGATAAATCGGAATAGTATTTTGGAAAACGTAAATTAGAAATGCCTGAACAAGCCGCCGAAACCTCTTTGCTCTGAGCTATTTCTAGCAGGTAATCTGTTTCTTCTTTGAGTTTGGTTTCTACTTCTTTAAAATACTTCTCGGAGTCGGAGCCCTGAAGGTTAAACATCCTCGTAGCTATGGGTTTAACCAATGCTAAGTCGGAGCCTATACTATCAGCAACACCCGGATATTGAATTTTGACAGCCAGCCTTTTTCCGTCTTTCACTGCTTTATGCACTTGTCCAATACTGGCGGCATTCACCGAATTTTCGGAGAATTGGTCAAAAATCTCATTGGGGGACTTCCCGAAATACTTTATAAAAGTCTTTCTCACCAAAGGAGCGGAGAGAGGAGGCACAGAAAATTGAGAGAGAGAGAATTTTTCCACATAGGCATTTGGTAGCAAATTTTTCTCCATGCTCAGCATTTGAGCTGCTTTAAGAGCACTTCCTTTTAGGTTCTTCAGTCCGTCGTAAATATCTTCAGCATTAGATTCATTAAGCTTTTCTTTATCCAAATCTGGATTAATAAGCTTTTCTCCGTAATATTTTAAATAGTTTCCGCCCACTTTTGCCCCGGTTTTTAGGAGTTTGGCGGCCCTATTTATCTTCCCAGTGGGAATGCTATCAATGGTGTTCATTGTATTAAGCGGCTACTTCTTTAAAGAGAAATTTTCCAAGGTCTAAAATAGAATTGATAGGTGTATTATCCACCAAATCAAAAGTGGCTGTTAAGGCCTTTTCTATAAAAATGTCTGTTTTTTCAAAACCAGCGGACTCGTCTTTTATCCAAAAAGCCATAATAAGAAGTAACTGCAGCCATGCTCCTTCTTCAAAAGTGATAGCCTTTACCTTTTGAACATTTTTCACTTCAGAAGAAATATGCTCTGCAAAAATCTCATTCGTAAAATGTTTAAATTCTTTTCTAAGGCTCGTTAATTGGTCCAGCTTCTTTAAGTCACTTAAACTAGCAGGAAGTTCTTGTAAAATGTAACTTCTATTAGCCGTTAGTATTTCAAAAAAAGTATAATAAAAACTCAATAGCTTTTCTTTTGGACCATAAGTGGCGTAAGCTGCCTCTTTTTCCAGCATGCTTATAGTATGCTTAAAAAAAGCAGAGAATACGCTTTTAGCTAGCACATTAAGCGAGGAATATTGCTGATAAAATTCAGTTTCGGTGAGCTTATTTTCTTTACAAAATTTATAAACATTAGCTGGAGGAGCACCATGCTCTAATGTCCAGTTCATGTATAAGTCGATGATAGAACTTTTTGTTTTTGCCATGATTTCTGAGGTTTATTAAAAAACAGTTACCGTCTTATTTTAGTTTAACAAAAGTCAACTTTATTTAAACAAACTATTTGATAAGTTCAAAAGGTAAAATCTGGTTACTTAAAAGTTCACCAAAAAGCTCCCATCTTTTCTTAGGGTTTTTAGAAGTCCCTCCTTTCTTTTCTATATAATTCTTAACCAAGTCCTTACCATAGTTGTAGTTGATAACATAACTACGGTATTTCTTAGTGAACGCTATTCTTTGTTTTGCTTTTTCAGGACTGTAAAAGCCATATTTTATTAAATAGTCTATGCCTTCTTGGTCTGTCATAGTACCATTTAGAACACCTCTGGCCACTTCGTTTCCTGCATAATTTAATTCGCCAACCAATTCTAAAGCAGCGAAATAGTTACTAATTCCAGTGGTGTCTAAGCCAGCTAATGGTAAAAGAACCTCTTTTGCAAATTTTACTTTATCGTTTCCAGGAAATGCTACGTCAATACCATAATTGGCAGAGCCTTCGGCAATGAGTGACTGTGGACTAAAAAGCGGATAAATGCTGGTTTCAATCAAACCTTGCTTGTTATATAGGTTTTCTTCTAAAAGCATATTGAAAACATGATGCCCTGGATATGACTCATGGCTTCCTACATCAATCACCCGTTCAATAGAAATAGGGAAGTCGGTATTGATCTGAATCAAAGAGGTGAAATTACCTTGATACCAATTATACCCACTCCAAGCTTTGTCAGTTACAAATTCTAAACTGAAGTTTTCATTTTTCGGAATGGGATAATGTTGGTGCGTTCTTCTTCTAGCTTCGGCAATGGCCGTTTTCATAACCGTATCCAGTTTTTCAACAGGAATGACAAAGCGGGAAGCTAAACTTTGGAATCTATCTTGTAAGCTGCCAGAACCTTCTAAAAATGCATCAAGCTTTTTAATTGTTTGGTCGAAATGGGCAGTATCAAAATGTGGAGCTTCTACACCAAAAAGAGCCATAGATTCAGTATCAAAGTCAGACGTTTGACCTCCCACTATTCTCACGCGTTCTGCATAGGCATTCAGCTGTGCATTAATATAATTCGCTCTCTTGATATTGGAGCTGTCCTTTTCTGAATTCAAGTAAGCTTTGAAGTCATTTTGAAGCGATGAAATCTTTAAAAGAAATTCCTCTTTTGGGAAAACCTCGTACACTACTGCTTCAGGCTTCAGACTATCTGGCCCGTAATAAGCATCTACAAAATCTGAGTCTTGCTGGCCTATCTCCAAACCTAGTTTGACATATTCTGTGGCTAGTTTATCCAGTTCTGGTTTGGTGTTTTTTTGGGTTTGGCAGGAAGTAATAGTGATGAAGAGTATTAGGAGTATTTTCATTTGGTAAATTTAGGGAATGAAGGTATCTTTTTCTTTAGAATAACCCAAAAGGGGTATTTTAATTCTATCGAATAATTCTTTTTTTTGTTTAGATTGCTAATTCTAAACGAAATTCATCTAGGAATGAACAAAGAGATTCTGCTTCGAGATTTATATAAATCCCAAACATGCTACCTTGGTGGGGAAAGTGGAGCCATTGACCGCAACTTAATAAACGAAAAAGTAGCTGCATTGTTCTGTCCTGGGCCTTTTTACTATACCATACTTGATAGCCCAACATTGATTTTTGACAGATGCAGTGACAGTACCCTTTCAATTCTTGGGGAGGATTTATCCAATAAACCTTTAGAATCAATTTTATTAAGGTTTCATCCTGATGATATGGATTATGTTTTTCAATGTGAAAAGAAGGTCGCAGATTTTTTACAAGGATTAAGTAATCCCAATGATATTTTAAAATATAAAATATCATACTGTTACAGAGGAAAGGTAGCAAGTGGTGAGTATAAGTTGTTTTCATTACAAAACTTGACTCTTGCTATAGATGGCAATGGCTCCCTTTTGAAGGTCTTAGGTGTCCATACTGATATTTCTTATATTACAACTGTTAATAATTATAAGTTGTCTTTTATTGGTCTAGAAGGTATGGAATCTTACATGGGTCTTGGAGTTGAAACAGATACAAAATCAAGTTTTTCGAAAAGAGAATTAGATGTTATAAAACTTATGGGTGAGGGTTTAACGGCAGTAAGTATCGCTTCTAAATTATTTATATCTGAACAAACCGTAATAAGCCATAAAAAGAATGCCATGGAAAGAAATAATTGCCAAAATAGCACTCAACTGGTGGCCCTAGCTATCCGGGAAGGAAATATTTGAGAATACTTTATTGATTAGACTTCTTCTAAATTATCATGGAGAATGTTCTAGCTATTCTTTCAATATCGATTCTTTTCGATGTTTCTAGTTTTTTGTAAATGTTCTCACAGTGTTTTTTTACGGTTGTTTCGTCTATGAAAAGCTGATAGGATATTTCTTTTCGAGTCATTTCCATAGCGAGTAGTTTTATAATCTCTTTTGGTTAACCTATGATATCTAGTAAAGTACTTATCAAATATGGTATTGGTTTCAAAAATGTCATTCACTTTGTTTGATAAATATTCTACTTTTTTTGGAGCCAATGACACGGAGATGAACTCATTTTCGTTCAAGATTTTTGTTGAGGTTAAATAGAAAAATGGTTTATCATCTTTCTTGATTTTCCAATCCTGAAAAAATGGTACTATCTTATCTTTATCATCTTCCTTCATTTTTTGTAAAAGCTTGGGGTAGGTCTTTTCAAGCGTGAATTTGCTTTGATGTTTAGAGAATATTTCTGCTCCCAATGTATTGATTTCTTCCATAGAATATCTGATATAATTACAGCCTGTTTCAGATAGAAAAGTGAGCTCTAGATTTTCTCTTTTATTGGTATGCATTATACCAGGGACAAAAGAGGCTATGTCGTCTAAAGTAATAACTCCTTGTTCCAATAATTGAGAGAGTCTATACAGTTTTTTGTGCGAGGCTGTGAGGATTTCTTTGTCTGTCATGAGTATATAAATTAGGTATATGTACTGTTATAAAGTCTATACAAATTAGGTTATTCTGAAAAATAGGCCAACTGGCGTATTGATTCAAAACACTATAAACCATTGTTTTGTAAAGTACTCTTTAGTCGGTTTTAGAAGGCATCTCATTTGTTGCTAAGGTAAAATCCCCATTTATAGGGATTTCAAAGTATTAAAATGCTTTCGAAATTTGAACATCTAAAAATATCCTAAATAGGTCGAAGATAATAGGGGAAAAACACCCTTTCATAATGGGTACTTAACCCATAGGATCAGCATTGTTAACGATAGAACTTTGATATACAATTAATAAATAAAGTACCATGAAAAGAAACAAATACCCCGAAGAAAGTGAAATTGTCTTCCTTAAAGGAGTCATGAATTACACTGAATTCCATCTTATAGATGGTAAAAAACGAGTTTCAAGCACCACATTAAGAAAACACCACGAAGACCATTCTCATTTCTTAAGAGTGAGTAAGTCTCATGTGTTGAATCCAAAATCCATAAAACGTATAGACTGTAGCGGTAGTTGCATAATGGTGGAACTGAAGACAGGAAATAAGGTGCAAGTGAGTAGAAGACGACAAGAAGTTCTGAATTCATATTTAGCATAATAAACGTACCCTAACATGAAAAAAATATTTACAATTTCGATAATTTTCTTTGTGGCCCATTTTTCTTACGGCCAATGTAATACGGTTGATTTTCAGTCGCTAAAAGACTTTTATAACCTAACACTTACAGAAGATTGGTCTTATGGTTCACAAACTGGTACATGGGATATTATAAAGAATAATACCACACCGCCTGTAAACTGCACTTTTCAAGGGATTTATGGAATAACGAGCGAGACAATTGGCGGTGAAGAAAGGGTGACTGGCATATCTTTCCAATATAATCGGATAACAGGAGTTTTATCAAGTTCATTGGGTAACCTTACTGAACTAAAGTCACTGGTAATTTCAGAGTCAAAAACAGTATATCCTGTAGCATACTTAAGGGGTAATCTACCCTCTACGTTAATTAATTTAACCAAACTTACGACCGTTAATTTAAGTCGTAATGGTTTGTTTGGTACTGTTCCAGACTTTGGTTCATTGCCATCAATGACCAGTCTGAATATATCGGGAAATTCCTTTCATTTTGGCGACTTAGAAACTAATTTCACCTCGAATCAAGGGGTTTCCTCATTCGATTATTCGTACCAAAGTTTTGATGTCCAATATTGGTTTCAAAGGGCTCAGGTGGGAGATGATGTTTCTGTAAATGCCGGAATCTCTGGTGCAAATAATCTATATGAATGGAAAAAGAATGGCTCATGGTTAACAGGAGAAGCTAGCTCTTCTGTATTGGTTCCGAATATTCAAGAAAGTCAATTTCGAAATGATTACTTCGAAGTTGTAGTGACTAACAGCACTATCCCAAATTTGACTTTGAGAAGTCCAATGATTGTTATTCTTGAAGAGGGGGTTAATTGTCATCCCGCAGACTTTGCAGCTTTAAAAGAATTGTATAACTCTGCCGGTGGAACGGGCTGGTATCCACAGTTTGGTTGGAATGTTATTACAGAAAACGAAACACCACCTGCTAATTGTACATTTTTAGGAGTAAGCAATCTTAAAAGTGAGAAAGTAAATGGAGCCGAGCGTATCACATCTTTCATACATGATGCCTGGGGAATTAACGGGTCTATACCACCTTCAATTGGTAATATGGAGCATCTAGAAGTATTTCAAATCCAAAATACTAATGCATTAAGGTCTCCTAAAATAGGGGCTATACCAACTGAAATTAATGGTCTTGCTAATTTAAAAAAACTGGTATTAAGAGATCTAGAGATTGAAGGAACAATTCCTTCTTTGGCAGGTTTAGTTTCTTTAGAAGAACTGAATTTGGGGAGTAATAAGCTAGAAGGCGGTATTCCTGCTTATCTTGGTAATTTAACCAATCTAAAAAAAATAAACCTTGGTTCAAATCAGTTAAGCGGGTCTATTCCATCTAACCTGCTTAATTTAAGCAGCCTTCAAGAGTTTTCAGTTTATGATAATGAGCTTTCTGGAGTACTTCCCGATTTTTCAAGCTTAACTCAACTTGATTTTTTATCTATAGGACAGAATAAGTTTCAATTTGGAGATTTTGAAACGAAATTAGATGACTTTAATGTAGCGTTTTCCTTTTATTATAATCCACAAAAAAAAGTAGGTCCCGATTCGTATTTAAGAACTAATATAGGTGGAAGTCTTACTTTTGAAGCGGTAGTTTCTGGAGACGAAAATACTTATCAATGGTACTTTGATGGAAGCCCTTTAGCAGGAGAAACTAATGCCACATTAGTGCTAAACAATATACAGGCTGCTCAAATAGCTAAAAGTTATTTCTGTGAAATAAACAGCGATATTGTAACAGACTTGACTTTACAGACAGGAAGTTTTGTGCCTCTTAAAAATGGCGTAAACTGTTCCGCGACAGATTTTGCAGCCTTGAAAGCTTTTTACGAAGCAGCGGAAGGGGACAATTGGAGATACAATACGGGCTGGGAAATTATAACAGAAAATGAGACTCCTCCCGCCAATTGTACTTTTACTGGCATTTTTGGAACTGCCAAAGCCGAAGTAAATAATGAAGAACGCATAGTTTCTTTGAACTTACAAGGGAATAATGTAGGAGGTACACTCAGCTCTTCACTTGGCGACCTTTCGGAACTTATTACGCTACACATGAATGGAAACTATGTGGGAGCAACTAGGAATTATATCAGCGGTAGTATTCCTGGCTCACTAGGTGATTTAGAACATCTTACATCTGTAAAACTCTCAAATCAAGGACTAAGTGGTTGTTTTGATTATAGCCTTAAAAAACTTTGCGGACAATTAACAACAGCAGAGTTTTACAACTATCTCTTAGACGCTAGCTGGGAAGACTTCTGTTCGTCTAATGCTGGTGTTTGTCCGGGCACTTTACCTCCATGTGCTGAAAGTGCAGTTTTAGTTAGCATGGCCGATGATGTTTCATCAGGGCAAACAAACATAGATGTTAAAAATAGCACAGGTTTTATAGAAGCTTCAAATAAGATTACAGGCACCGCGAAAGCCACTTTTTCGGCAGGGAGATACATTTATTTAAAACCTGGATTTATTGCCAATAGCGGAACCGTGTTCTTGGCTCAGAATGGTGGGTGTGATTAATCCACAAACTCAAAATGATACTACTATGAAAAGGATACTATTAATTCTACTACTTTTTTCTTGGAACCTAGATGCCCAAACCATCTTCAGGGTAAATAATAGCCCAGGCGTAACAGGCGTAAACGTTTACACCACCATCCAAGCTGCACATGATGCTGCATCAGATGACGACATTATTTATGTAGAGCCGAGTTTGAACAGCTATGGTTCCTTAACATGCACCAAAAGGCTAACCATTTTGGGCAATGGTTATTACTTAGATAGCAATGCTACTAAGAACTATAGTTTAAGAAGCTCAATTTTAGATCAAATAACTCTTAATGCAGGAAGTGACAATTCTATATTCGAAGGTTTGACTTTTGACTTGTTTTATGGGAATTATGTTGATGGTATAATTATAAAAAGGTGCTATGCTAATGCTATATATTTGTCAGGTCATTTTAATTTTGGAAACTGTAGTAATTGGATAATTTCTCAAAGCAGAATTGGAGCTATTAATGGGGCAGGAAATGTATATAACCCAACTAATTGTGTTTTTTCTAATAATATTATAAAATCCGGTATTAATAATACGGGGACAAATTGTTTGATTGAACATAATACATTTTTTAGCGGATCTCTACTTGGTGGATTAAATGGGACTGATATTTTTAGCAATATTTTCCTAACGTTTGATTGTAATTCATGTACTCAAGAATCATTAATTATTAATACAACAGGAGCTAGAGTTGAAAATAATATAGCAGTAACCAGAAATACTAGTTCAGGCAACATTTCCCAATATGTTTTACCAAACTCAGGAGGGAATGTCAATAGTGCAGCCTATGAAGATTGTTTTCAAATAAGTGACCCAATGATGAATGGTTATATTTCTAATGATAACCACGTAATACTTTCCAATTCTTCACCTGCTAAAGGCATAGGCAAAAACGGTACGGACGCTGGAGCATTCGGTGGGGTAAACCCTTATGTTTTAGCAGGCCAAATACCATATCCAATCATCACAGATTTTAAATCATCTGGTGCAGGAAATGCTTCCGTACCACTTCAAATTGATATCACAGTAAAAGGAAATAATTAAGCTTATGAAACAGATACTGAGATTAATACTAACACTTTGCCCTATTCTAACTTTCAGTCAGACTATTTTCAGGGTAAACAATACCCCAGGGATAACAGGTCTAAATGTTTATGCAAATCTGCAAGATGCACATGACGCAGCTTCTGATGGGGATATAATTTATGTGGAGCCGAGTTTAGACTCATATGGAGGTTTAGTATGCACTAAAAGATTGGCCATTTTGGGCAATGGCTTTTTTCATACAAACAATGAAAATGATTCATTCGAAACTAAACAATCTATTCTTTCCAGTGGTATTATTTTTGACACTGGAAGTGATAGTTCTGTTGTTCGAGGACTTACTATTGGTAGTCCTTCTCAACCTAATTCAAATTCAATTGAAGGAAAGGCAGTAAACAAAATACAAATCTCTAATTGTAGGTTATATGGGAAAATATATTTCAATTACAGCTATGACATTGAGCTCTCGAAATACTTAAGATGCTCAGAATGGATTATCACACAAAACTTTTGTACAGAGTTAAATTCGCCAGCTCAAACAAATATTCCGAAGCCTACTAATTTAGTTATTTCCAGTAACTTAATAGAAGTTGCTGCTAATATTGGAGGAGGTTCATTTCTATATAATAATACAGTACTTAATGCCGGAGGGCTGATGGGCTTTTATAATATATATGGCTCTGAAATTTTTAACAATATTATTCAAACTACTTCCTGTGCCAATTGTGGAGAACCCAATACTTTATTTGCTAATGCAGCGACGGATATTACTAGTGTGTACAATAATATTTTGATTTATGATGATATGGATGATGGTTGGAGTCCGCAATGGAAGCTTCCTGAAGGTAATGGGAATGTCAGTAATGTTGAAAAAGGGACAGTTTTTATAATACCTAATCCAGACAATTATCAAGAATATAATTGGGCAGATAAAAACTATATTCTTGATTCAACTTCCCCAGCTAAAGGCATAGGAGTAAATGGCGAAGACGCCGGAGCCTTCGGCGGAGTAAATCCTTATGTATTAGCAGGAGATATTCCATATCCAATCATTACAGATTTTAAATCAACGGGTGCAGGAAATGCTTCTGTACCACTTCAAATTGATATCACAGTAAAAGGAAACAATTAAGCTTATGAAAAAGATATTACTCCTTCTGTTGCTTACCGTTAATGCTATCGCCCAAAATATTACCAAAGTAGAATACTTTATTGACGATGACCCCGGATATAATTTGGGTACGGAAGTATCTATTACCGCTGGGACGCCTCTGAATTTGTCGTTTCCTGTTTCTCTAACAGGAGAAAATGAGGGATTTCATTTCTTAACTATTAGAGCCAAAGACGAAAATGATAAATGGGGGATGCCACTTGTTCGTCCATTCTATGTGACCTCTTTATCTTCATCATTGGTAAAATCAGATATAGTAAAAATAGAGTACTTTGTAGATGTAGACCCTGGATTTGGTTTGGCTACAAATGTCCCCATAACTTCAGGGAGTTCGGTTGATAAAAACATTGCGGTTACGCTTGCATCTAATTTGTCGTCTGGGTTTCATTTTTTTTCTATTAGAGCTAAAGATGAAAACGGTAAGTGGAGTCAGGTTTTGGTAAGACCATTTTACATAGATAGACTTCCAGCCAATGCAGTACCTACCATAACACAATTGGAATATTTTATAGATAATGACCCAGGCTATGGCGTAGCAACTGCTATTAGTTTTTCTAGTGGCTCTGAGGTACAAAAAAACTTGATGATTAACTTAAACTCACTGGCAAATGGTGAGCACAAACTTTTCATAAGAGCCAAAGACCAAAATGGTAAGTGGAGTATGGTAGGTCTAAAGTCTTTTATTGTTCAAGATGACGTAGTCGTAGCCACGGATGTTCCAGAAGCATGGTGTAAGGAAACTGTATTTAATATTCCTTATGAAGCAGGCGGTAGCTTTGCTGTTGATAATGTATTTACAGCTCAGCTGTCAGATGAAAATGGGAGTTTTTCCTCACCTACAGTTATTGGTGCTATAAACAGTTCTTCATCTGGTATTATTACGGCTACTATTCCTTCGGGAGTTAGCTTAGGTGCTGGTTATTTAATAAGGATAGTTTCTAGCAATCCTGTGATAAGCAATGGCTCTCCTTATGATTTTTCCATTTTAGACGAATGCCCACCACCATGTGCTATGTCTTTAAGTTTATCAAATCCAAATGACCAGATTACATCAGGGAATACAATGCTAGAAGCCTCGACAAACGGAGGTTATATAGAAGCACAAAATACTATTACAGGAATAAATACAAGGTCAACCTACAAAGCAGGTGCCTACATATTATTGAAGCCAGGTTTCTTTGTAGACAATGGTGCTGTTTTTCAAACGGAATTTGGTGGGTGTGATTAAGAAGTAAAATATTAAATGTTTCAGTATGAAAAAGTTTATCCTATTCTTTTTAGTATCTATCTATGCCCAAGCTCAAATTTCTGGGCTTGAAAGAAATGCCCTGATTGGTATTTATAATAATACGCAAGGTAGCTCTTGGACAAATAAAACAAATTGGGATACCAATGATTCTGGTACATCGGATGTAAATACTTGGTATGGCATTACTACCCAGAGTATTTCTGGGGTAGAGTATGTTACAGAGATAGACTTGAGCAATAATAACCTAAATGGAACCTTGCCGGACTTGTCGGCATTCTCTCGATTAAGTTCTCTTAAGTTAGGCCAGAATCTATTGACAGGGAGCTTAAATGTAAGTGCTTTAAATTATTTGAGTGAGGTTGTACTAAATAATAATTCATTAAATTTTGTCAAATTAGGTTCAGCTGTTTCTTATGGCTCTTTTAATGCAAAGAATAACTCGAATTTGAGCTGCTTGGAAGTACCTACAGCCAGCTTGGCTCATTTTTACAATCTAAGTTTAAACTATTTCGATTTAGGTTTAGTCATTTCCGATGATTGTTCGTCTTCGGCAGATTTAAATGTAGGTGATAGAACAGCATTAAGTGACTTATATTCGGCAACTAATGGAGTTAGTTGGTCTCAGGCAACTTATGCGAACCTCGACTTATTAGTTAACCCAAGTTCAAAAATGGGTCTTGCATATACCATTGTTGGAGGAGAAAGGAGGGTTTCTCAGATTAGTCTGCCTTCCATGAATCTCAATGGAAGTTTACCTGCAAGCATTTCGAATTTTACTGAATTAATAGAATTGGATTTGCATTATAATAGTATTTCTCAATTACCAACGCAAATTGGTGATTTAGCCAAACTTGAAAAATTTGATATTTCAAGCAACGGACCCTTACAAACAATTCCTGCTGCTATTGGTGATTTGTCAAGTTTGAAAGAGTTTTATTTTAATGCGTGTGGTATTAATCTTATTCCGACAAGAATTGGTGATTTGACGAATCTGGAGAAACTCAATTTTGCCAATAATCAGATTACATTGATTCCTTCTACCATAGGCACCCTGGTAAATCTGACTGAGTTGTATGCCTCTCCAAATCCTATTTCAAGTATTCCAACTCAAATTGCCAATCTAATAAAGTTGGTTGTTTTAGATTTTTCAGGGAGTTTGATAACCAACACACCAAGCGGAATGGGTGGTTTGGTCGATTTAGAGAAACTGTATTTAAATAATAATCAAATTCAAATCATTTTCCCCGGATTGGGGAATCTGTTGAAGCTGAAAGAGCTTAGACTTCATCAAAATAGATTGGGCAGAAATGGAAATAATTTACCTTCAGATTTAGGAAACTTAGTTCTTCTAACGGAATTAACTTTAAATGATAACGAACTGACCGTATTACCCAATACGCTACAAAACCTAGATTTACTAAAAGAATTACCTCTACAGAATAATAAATTAACAGAATTGCCTAGCTCTATCGGCGACCTAGCCATATTGGAGAAGCTAAATCTGTCAGCTAACGGCCTTTCGACTTTACCAACTAGCATAGGAGGATTAAGTTCCTTGAAGGAATTGAATTTGGGCTATAATCGTCTAAGCTCTGTCCCAGATGAGATAGGAAACTTGGGAGTTTTGGAAACTTTAAATCTAGATTATCAGAGTTTTTATAATACCACGAGCT
>NZ_JBSRVI010000066.1:0-17112 GCF_055134445.1 Arcticibacterium sp. | reverse complement strand
GACGCTCTTCCGATCTTTACTTTACTGGATATTTCAAATGCAGAAGTCGATGTTAATACAGATAGTATTGCTTTATTAGACCAACAGCAGCTTTTAAGTAATGCTGTCCATAATTTAAATTTTGTTTTAAACAGTGATATCACCAATGATTTCGAAGTAGAAACAGATGTGATTTTTGCCCCAATATTAAACAAGAAAGATTTTCTGGAAGGCTTGAGAACCTCCAATGTCAATTTGCTATTGGCGGCGTCGGATATAAAGCTTAGTGAGATTGACCAAAGATTGACAACCACTTCCAGGCTTCCTACGGTAAGTCTTAATGGTGATTATGGTTTTAATAGGTCTCAAAACAACTCCGCTTCATTTTTAGATAGGGCAAATTCAAATGGTTTTACCGGTGGTTTAAGTTTGAATTGGTCTGTTTTTGATGGTGGTAGAAGAAGAGTGCAAGAGCAAAATGCCAAAATTAATCAGCTGAATACACAACTGAATTTTGATTTGGCTTATCAGCAAATTAGAAGAGATTTTGAAAATGCATGGAGCGACTATCAAAACAGATTGACCATATGGAAAGCTCTGGAGCAAAACGTGGTGACCAACAAACTGAATTTTGAGCGGTCTGAAGAGAAATATAAACTACGTCAAATAACGAATATAGAATTTCGTCAGGCTCAGTCAAATCTTATCAATGCTCTTACTTCTCAAAACAGAGCAAAATTCAACGCCAAATTAAGCGAACTTCAGGTTTACAGTATTGCTGGTAAAATTCAGGAAGCGATATATTAAGAAATGTTTTCCCAAGGTAAAGGTTAAAGAAAGTCATCATGAATTAGTCATGGTGATTTTTTTTTGCAGAATGTACATTACAGCATTTAACCCGCTTTGTGCATTAGAAAATCTCCCGATAGCTTTCGGGGCCGTAGCTAAATTGCTTCAAATCAATACGTAAACTCATTTAAACTCAATCACCATAGCCCTTCGGCATAAGCTCAGGTAAACGCTATGCTAATTCCCTTTAATTGTCTGATTTATTGCACTTTAAAACTCATAACGATTTACCAATGCATAATCCGGGTTAATAGGGAATAAGGATAGAACAGTTCATTTTTTTGGCGTGATTTTGGCACGGTGGCTGAGATTTTAGAAGTCAAGTGAAAGTCAGGACAAACGATTCATTTATTGGTGTTTAAGATTGCAATCCATCTTGAAGATCCATAAAAAAAGCCTTTGAGTGCTCTCAAAGGCTTTTTAGATATTTTGATAAATCTTACTTTTAAGTAGCTTATTTAGCGGACTCTTTCTCCATTCTTTTATGCTCTTTTTGAGACACCAGTACACTTACTTCATAAAGTATATAAAGTGGTATGGCAACCAATATTTGAGAAATCATATCAGGAGAAGGCGTAATAATTGCGGCTACAATAAGTAAAACCACAATAGCGTGCTTTCTGTATTCTCTTAAGAATTTTGGAGTAACTACGCCCACCTTGGTCAAAACAAAGATGGCCATAGGTAACTGAAAGGTAATGCCGCAAGCTAAAGTTAAAGTGGCCAACACGCCTATATAAGACTGTATGTCAAACTGGTTTTCTATACTTGGGTCTATCTGAAAGTTTACAAGGAAGTTGATGGCAAAAGGAGCCACAATATAATATCCAAATAAGATACCCATAAAGAACAAAAGTGTGACAAAAAACACTGCCCCACGGCTCGCTTTCTTTTCGGTAAACTTAAGTCCAGGCTTTATAAATCGCCATATTTCCCAGAAAATATAAGGAAAAGCGAACAAGAGGCCGATGATAGCGGAGGCAGTCAAAGCCATCATAAATTGCCCAGAAACCTCACGACTCATTAAAGAGAAGTTGAGTTTATCTACGCATAAACTTGGAATGCCCACTAGGTCGCCTATTTCACAAAGCTTCCTGTAAGTCCAAAATTCTGGCTTAGCGGGGCCTAATATTATTTTGTTAAAGATAAAGCCCATAGAAAACCAGGCCCCTATCATGAAAACAAGTATCGCTACAATAGCTCTTATTAAATGCCACCTAAGGGCTTCTAAATGTTCAATGAAGGTCATTTCTGTACCATCACCTTCTAATTCGTCGTCTTCGTCGTCGTAGTCTATTTCTGGAGATTGATCTAAAGCCATTTTCTTTATTTGAGTCCGTCAAATTTAAACAAAAAACCTTGTTGACGTAAAAGTCAACAAGGTTTTAAATACATTGATTCGATAAAAGTTTATTATTGGAAGAGTGGATAGTTTTTCATCCATTCATTTATCTCTCCTTTTACCGAGGTAATGACGGTGTCATTGTCATGGTTGGTCAAAACTCTATCTACCAATTCCACTACCCTTACAAAGTCATTTTCTTTCAAACCTCTGGTGGTCATAGCGGCAGTACCTACTCGCATGCCACTGGTGGTCATAGCGGCGGCTTCGTCAAAAGGCACCATGTTTTTATTCACTGTAATATCTGCTTTGATGAGTGTATTCTCCGCTAATTTTCCAGTAATACCTTTAGGCCTTAGATCTATTAAAGCTAAGTGGTTGTCTGTTCCTCCAGAGATAACTTTGTATCCTTTCTTCACAAACTCCTCTGCCATTACTTTGGCGTTCTTTTGAACTTGTATCACATAATCTTTATACTGGTCTGTAAGGGCTTCGCCAAAAGCAACGGCCTTACCTGCTATAGCGTGCTCTAGTGGCCCACCTTGAGTTCCAGGGAATACACCAGAATCTAAAAGAGAAGACATGGTTCTAATTTTTCCTTTCATCGTAGTAACTCCGAAAGGATTCTCGAAATCATTACGCATCATAATCACACCCCCACGTGTACCTCTTAAGGTTTTGTGCGTCGTAGTGGTTACAATATGACAATGGTCAAAAGGGTCTGCCAAAAGACCTTTGGCAATCATACCTGCTGGATGAGAAATATCTGCCAACAGTATAGCACCTATTTTATCGGCAATGTTTCTAAGTCTGGCATAATCCCAATCTCTAGAATAAGCAGAAGCACCACAAATCATCATTTTAGGTTTTTCAGCCAAAGCTTTTTGCTCTACTTTATCCCAGTCAATTAGGCCCGTTTCTCTTTCTACACCGTAAAAATGTGGTTCAAAATATTTACCAGAGATATTTACTTTAGAACCGTGAGAAAGGTGTCCACCATGAGAAAGGTCAAAACCTAAGATTTTATCACCTGGATTTAAACAAGCTAAAAATACGGCTGTATTTGCTTGTGCTCCAGAATGCGGCTGAACATTAGCCCAAGTAAGGCCAAAAAGTTCTTTAAGTCTGTCTATGGCTAGGGTCTCAATTTCATCCACCACCTCGCAGCCACCATAATAACGTTTGCCTGGAAGGCCTTCCGCATATTTATTAGTTAAAACACTGCCGGTAGCTTCCATAACCTGCGGAGAAACAAAGTTCTCAGAGGCAATAAGCTCAATGCCATGAAGCTGTCTGTTATGCTCCTTATTGATAAGGTCAAAAATGGTGTTATCTCTTGAAATTGAAGTAGCCATTAAAACAAAAATTTGATGTTATAATAAATTCACTATGAAATAGATTGCAAAAATACTTTATTGATGCTAAGAACCTGAAATATTGTGTCTCTTTTACTAAGAAAAAGAGAATTTATCTATTCTTCTAGGTTCTCTTCTTCAGCGACTAAGGCGGCATCAGAAGGCTCATTGTCTGTAGAAACTACTTCATTCATAGGTTTGAAGTTTCCCTGCGATAAAATTTGTTCTGGCGTTTGCTCATAAGGCACCACCTCTAAAATTTTGGTAGCGTTAATGTCAGAAATGATATAATCATCAACAGAGCCCAATCTCTCCGCCAAAGATTCATAAGCTTCTTTGATATTTTGAGCGTTAATAAGCATGCTTACTGCCGTCTTTTTCTCTTGCTTCGTTTTCTCATCAAAAATGATATACTGCACACGGCATTTAAACCATACTTCAGCACCGTTTTCTTGCATGAAAACTTCTACCAATTTCATTTTATTAATAGAGAAAAGTTGGAAGTCTTGACGACCTCCCGCCAGATACTGATACCCTCTGGTTTCTGCGTCTGTGTAGGAAACGGCATCAAAAAGATACGCTTCTGTAACGTTTTTTACTTTATCGCCTTCGGCAATTTCTTGAAATTTTATTTTTACTTGGAACCAAGAAGTCAGCATAATATAGATTTTCTAGTATGAAAAATGAAGGTGCAAAACTAAGGTATCGGTTTCAAAAAGAAGCGGTAAATAGGTTTTAAGTTTATAGTTTTAGTGAGGTATTGCCAAGATAAGACAGGCTGTTTGATAGGATAGCTTTTCCATAATGCGTGTTACATCTAGCTTCAATGCGAATTGAATTGAATTTCATGTTTCTTTCTTCTATTTTTGCCATTCATTTTCAGTTTAAAGAATGTCTAGAGAAAAAATATTTTTCACCCCGGGTCCATCTGAACTGTACCCTAAATTTGAAGCGTTTCTTCAAGATTTTGTAAAAAATCAGTTTGGTTCTATTTCTCATAGAAGTGCTGCTTTTAAAAAGATTTATCAGCATACAGATGAGCAGCTTAGAGAGCTTTTAGCAATACCTGCAGAAAATGCGGTGATGTTTACGGGCTCCGCTTCCGAAATTTGGGAGAGAATTCTTTTAAACTGCACTGAGCTGGAGACTTTTCATTTGGTTAACGGCTCTTTTTCTAAGAAGTTTCATAGTTATGCCACAGCCGTGGGAAGGCATGCACATAAATTTGAAAAGCCTATGGGAGAAGGTTTTTCTTATGGAGAAATAACAGTACCAGAATATGCAGAATTGATAGCCACTACGCAGAACGAAACCAGTACAGGAGTTCAAATGCGTGAAGCGGATATTCATAAACTTAAAAGAAGTAACCTGAAAAAGCTGGTGGCCGTAGATATGGTTTCTTCTGCTCCTATTCCAGACATAGATTTATCCCTGATAGATACAGCCTACTTTTCCATTCAAAAGTCTTTTGGATTGCCAGCAGGCTTAGGTGTTTGGATAGCCAATGAAGCATGTTTGGAAAGGTCCATAAAGATTCAAGAGAAGCACGGCAACGGAGCACATCATACCTTGCCAGATTTATGGAGTCAAAGCAAGGAGTTTCAAACGCCCGCTACGCCGAATGTCTTGGGCATTTACCTTTTGGGTAGAGTGGCTGAAGACATGAACAAAATAGGAAGAGTTAATCTTCAAAAGTTAACCGATTTAAAAGCCAAAAAGATTTATAACTATTTTGAGCAGAAGGAAGGCTTTTCTATTGGAGTGGAAAAAGAAGAGCACAGATCTAGAACGGTAGCAGTTATCAATACAGAGGTACCCTCTGGGGATGTGATTAACGTTTTGAAGGGGAGGGGTTTAATAGTAGGCAGTGGTTATGGTCCTAAAAAGGAATCTCAAATTAGGATTGCGAATTTCATTGCTACTTCAGAAGAACACATTGATTTATTATTGAGCACGGTGGACGAATTATTTTAGGCCAAATTAGGACTTCAAACCTATTTAACTTAAGATACCCCTATATTTTTCCGAAAACCTTAAGTGATAGTTTTTTAAATAGTTAAAGATTTATTATCTTTGCAGCCCATTTAGGAAAATATTTGTTTTTAAAGATATATAGTAATGCAAAAAGACATTCATCCAAATTATAGAGAAGTGGTTTTCTGGGATCTTTCTTCAGACGACAAATTCATATCTCGTTCTTGTGTAGAGGCCAAAGAAACCATTGTATGGGAAGATGGCAAAGAGTACCCAGTTTGTAAAGTTGAGGTTAGCTCTAAGTCTCACCCTTTTTACACAGGTAAAAACGTATTATTAGATACTGCAGGACGTGTTGACAAGTTCAAGAAACGTTACGGTATGAAATAATCCTTCTATTAAGAAGAATTATTAAGAGCCTTCTCTACTGAAATTATTCAGATAGGGAAGGCTTTTTAGTGTTCCAGTAAAAGTTTAATAGTAAGGAAGCGATGATAAATCCTGCTCCCCAATAAAATCCATTTGTCATTTTCTCAGATTCACCAAAGATGACCCAAGCCAACAAAATACCGTAGATAGGTTCCATGTTGACGGCGAGGTTAACAGAAAACGCAGATATCTTACGAAACAGACGAATAAGCTCTAGGTAAGGATATACCGTGCAAACAAAACTGAGTATAAAGAAATAGATTAGGTCTGTTTGCTTTAGTCTTAGATGACTGAGGTTTGCCGCTCCCGTACTTAATTGATAGCACAAGACCACAGCTGTGATGATGAAAGCACCGCTGAGTTGAAAGAAGTTAATACTGATGGCCGTATGTCTCTTACTAAGATGAACATTGGCTACGGAGTATATAGAAGAGAGAATAGAGCCTAATAGGCCCACAAGAATGGCTAAAGTATGCTCACGCTCAAAACTGAAAATCATAGCCATTCCAGAAATCACCAAAAGGCCAAGAAAAAGCTCTTTTTTACTGATAGCCTGTTTTTTACTCAAAGGTTCTATAATGCTGGTAAAGAAAGAGGTGGTAGAAAATGTGACCAGACTAAGAGAAACCGTAGATAACCTAGCAGAGCCAAAAAAGCAAAACCAATGCAAGCCTAAAATACTACCTACAAAGAGCATATATATGGCATCTTTCCGGTTTACTTTAAGACCCTTTTTTAGGTAAAATAAAACAGCGAAAGCCGCCGAAGCCAGTAGTGTTCTATAAAATACAATAGGAATAGTGGGTACACTGATGAGTTTACCCAAAATGGCAGTGAGCCCCAGCAATATCACTATGCCGTGTAGCTTTAAGAAGTCTGATTTAAGAGCCGGCATAAGATAAAACGATGTTTTAAAATAACTAACTCTTCTTTTTGAGAAGGATTCTTTGCTTCATACTTAGCCATTTTTCATAAAGAGAAGATTCTTTTACAAACTCCCATTTCTCTTTCTTCTCGTTTTTAGGCTCTCTGGCATTGTATTTCATGCCTGTGCACAAGCAGTGTGACCTGTTGGTACGCGTTAAAATATCATAGTTTACACAGCTGCTACAGCCTTTCCAAAAAGCATCGTCCTTTGGGAGCTCGCTAAATGGCACGGGTTCGTATCCTAACTCTGAGTTTATCTTCATAACCGCCATGCTGGTGGTAAGTCCAATCAGGTTGGCTTCTGGGTATTTGTGTCTAGAAAGCCTAAATGCTTTAGCTTTAATGGCAGTGGCTACACCACTTTTCCGGTGCTCTGGGAGAACTATTAAGCCAGAGTTAGCCACAAACCTACCATGTTCCCATGTTTCTATATAACAGAAGCCAGCCCATTCATTGTCTTTCGTAAGAGCAATAATGGCCTTCCCTTCCTGCATTTTTAAAATAATATATTCTGGCGATCGTCTAGCTATACCGGTTCCTCTGGCTGCAGCACTGCTGGCCATTTCATCCGTAATTTTCACTGCCCACTTTTCGTGTTCAGCGGTAGCTACTTGAACTATAAATTCTTTGTAAAACGTTTTTTCTAAAACTTTCATCGTCATTTGTGAGGGGCTTACCCTCTCGGCCGGAGACGCTGTATCCTAAGTGTAATGTAATTGATTTCCTACGGGCAGAAGGTTCACCTCGGAAAGGTGCTTATACTTCCTACTTGGGTCCTTGCGGACCTCATTCGTCGGGTAGGCGATATGGGAAGTTTTATTTGTATCATTAATCCTTAAACGCCGCAAATATATAGCTATTGAAAAAGATCAACAATATTTAAGCTTTTATTTAAAATAAACTTTTAGATCAAAAAGTTCATCAACGGCGGTTATCGTAGTTTTCTAACATGCTCAAATAGCTCACATAGCGGCTTTCGGCTATCAATTCCTCGGTTACGGCCTCTTTTATCCTACAATGAGGCTCGTTGGTGTGCTCGCAGTTATTAAATTTGCATTGCCCCAGCAGGGCTCTCATTTCAGGAAAGTAATGACTGATTTCTTGATTTTTCATTTCCATAAGCCCCAATTCCTTAATGCCAGGACTGTCAATAATATAGGCGTTTGGCTTGGCTTCAAACATCTCTGCAAAGGTGGTGGTATGCACCCCTTTGTTTGCAAAAGTAGAAACCTCTGAGGTGGCTTGTTGTAAATCTGGAACGAGTTTGTTAATTAACTCAGATTTCCCTACACCAGAATGTCCAGAAATCAAGGAGGTTTTATTTTCTATGAGTGCGTCAATTTGCTCTAAATTATCTCCTTTTAATGCAGATATGCTGTAGCATGGATACCCTATACCCTCATACATTTCCATTATTTCTGCTTGATAGGCTGCCGTTACTTCATCTAGTAGGTCTTTCTTATTGAAAATTAATACCGCAGGAATACGAAAGGCTTCAGCAGAAACTAAAAATCTATCAATAAAGCCTAGAGATGTTTTCGGGAAGTTTAGCGTGACCACCATAATGGCTTGGTCTATATTACAGGCTATCAGATGTCCGTGTGCAGTTTTATGCACAGATTTCCTGATCATGTAATTTCTCCGTGGTACAATTTCATGTATAACGCCAAGGTCCGTAGCTTTTTCCTCCATCTCAAAAACCACATCATCGCCTACGGCAAGCGGATTGGTCACTTTTAATCCCTTGATTTTGAATTTACCTTTCAGTCGACATCTAATGGTGGTGCCGTCTTCCTTTCGGACCTCGTACCAAGACCCTGTTGATCTCCAGACTTTTCCTTTAATGTTTTTCAAACTTAAAATTTTCTTAATAATTCAAAATGAGCTTAGAAATAATGCCCGAAGTGAGCCTTAAAATTGGCATAAATTGTGTCAATACACTAATTAGTAAGATTAAATACGATACGGAAAATAAATTTCTTACCGTTAAATCAGATTTTAAGATAATTTTAAGAAATAAGGCAACAAAATAACAGTTTACTTGGTTATTTTAGTCTATCGAAAGTCTTAACAAATACAACTTAATAACAGCTAAATTTAAACAAAATGAAAAAGAGCGTATTATTCGGAATCGCTGCCTTGGCAGTAAGTGTAGTGGTAGCCAGTATTAGTGGCAAAAAAGTAAAAACTTCTACTACCCAAGGAAATAATAAACCATATTGGAAGTAATTTGAATTACTCTTCTTATGTATTATTAAACTTTTGGCAATACCTTGTCTAGAGATACCTGTGCTCAATTTTAACTTAAGATTGGTCTCAGGTTTTCCTCGTTTTCGGCTATCCAGTCGGTAATTTCTTCTACGATTTGTTTGATTCCAATTTCTGGCTTCCAGCCCGTTCTTTCCGTTACCTTGGTGTTGTCTGTTACATATAATTTAATATCCGCAGGTCTGTTTTCCAACACCTTGTCTATAGGTATGGTTTTACCCGTAACTTCTTGACAAATTTTTGTGAGTTCCTGAAGAGAAGTACTTACTTCTACGCCACCGCCTACATTATAGGTTTCACCGTTTATCTCATCAATGTGGTGCATCTGCCAGTCAATAAGTCTATAAAGGTCTTTTACATGAAGCATATCTCTTGTTTGCTTACCCGTTCCTTCGTAACCAATGAAAGACAATTTCTTTTCAAAGTAATGCTTCGCAATCCAGAGCACCATAACACCTTGATCTACCTTGCCCATTTGCCACGGACCAGTTAAAACACCACATCTATTGGTGATGGTTTTTAAGCCGTAGAACTCATTATACTCTTGTATGATAAGTTCAGAGGCTAACTTGGTGGTACCATAAAGTGAGCGGGCACCTTCTAAAGGGAAGTTTTCAGCAATACCTTTCTCTGAAACGCCTGTTACTTTTTGGTTTTTCGAAAGAGCAAAACGTGTTTCTTCCTCATTGAATTCTAACGTTTCAATGGTTTTTATTGGGTATATTCTGCTCGTTGAAAGAAAGATAAAAGCCGCTTTGGACTTCACCGCATAATTCAAGCAGTTTACTGTTCCAAATAAATTGGTGTTCATTAAGTAATCTGGAGTTCCGCCGTTTAGACCCGCCATAACAGAAGGCTCAGCAGATGCTTCTATGACAAAATCTACATTTGGAAGTGCGTCAAAATCCTCTTTATTTCTGATGTCTCCGTGAACAAATTCTATCCCAGCTTTCGACAATCTTGAAACGTTAAGTTCGGAGCCTTTTCTTCTGAGGTTATCTAGACAAATAATGTGATAAGTAGGATAGTTGCTTTTTAGCTCTAGGGCCAACGAAGAACCCACAAATCCGGCACCGCCAGTAATTAATATTGTCATTTAGTAATGTATGATTGTCAATAAATAGTATGTCTTTAGGCAAAATTACCATTTGACAGGCTATAATTATTTAAAAATATGGATTATTAAGTTTTCAAATGATTATATAAACCATTAGTCTTCCCACGGAATTTCCTTTAAAGGAATGTTTTCAACTGGTTTTATAATGAGAGGAACATGTTCAATTTTTACGGAAGAAGAATCTAAGCCAAACCACGTTTCTTCGGACATGGTGTATTGTTTGATGAAGAAATAGGCCTTCATAACCAGATTTTCCCAAAATGGTAAATCGTTATTGTAGGATAAGAATTTCTTCAAAACCACAAATCTAAAATCACCGATTACATTATGTTTATTCAAAGACTCATACCTACTTCTGATGTCGACCTGAGCATTTTTTACCATCTCTTCCAACACGTGTCTAAAGTAAAGGTTGATTTTATGTGGGACTCTAAAGCCTAGCCTAAAGGTTACTTTATAAACGTCATCTTGGGCACATTGCTTTATTTTATATTCCAGTGTGTTTGGCTGATCTGTGGTGTCCACATGCACAAACCAATATACATCGGCACGTTTTGGTCTTTTTTGGAAGATGGAGTAAATGATTTTAGACTCTATTTCACTTTCACGAGAGGCATTACTCATAAAAATAAGGTGTGTGGTATACTTCGGAACAGTGATATCTTTTGAAAGCTCCTTTAAAGATTCCAGGTATTTATCTAGTTTATAATAGACCGTAAGTCTCAGTTTGATTTCATGGGCTTTCAGCCAAATATACATGACGGAAACCAGTAGCCCACTGATGAGTATAGAGACCCAGCCTCCGTATGGGAATTTCTCCAAATTGGCATAAAGGAAAGCTGATTCAATGGCTAAGAAAACGATTAAGAAAAGGAATACCAAAGCCTTATTACTTCTATGCGTATAGAGGAAATAGGTCATCATAATGGTGTCCATGAGCATGGTAATGGTAATGGAAAGTCCATATGCCGCCTCCATGTTTTCTGAACGCTTAAAGAATAACACCACGGCAATACAGCCAATATAAAGGAGTATGTTGGTGCTTGGTATATATAGTTGACCTCTTTCGTTTGAAGGATAGTGGATTTTTACTTTTGGCCAGAAGTTCAATCTGATGGCAGCGGAGATTAAACTAAACGAACCGCTTATCATGGCTTGACTGGCAATGATTGTGGCCAAGGTGGCGATACATATTCCAGGCAAAATAAACCATTCTGGCATGAGTTGAAAGAAAGGTTTTCTGTCCCCAAGCTTTTCGCCGAGGTGAAGGAGTAACCAAGCAGACTGCCCGAAATAATTTAGGAGCAAACATATCTTAACATAAACCCAGCTAATTCTAATATTACCTCTTCCGCAGTGACCTAAGTCGGAGTATAGAGCTTCTGCTCCTGTGGTACATAAAAATACCGCTCCAAGTAGCCAAAAACCTCCAGGGTAATGAACCAATAGATTAAAGGCGTAGTAAGGATTTACGGCCCTTAAAACAGATGGGAACTGCACTATGGCTATAATGCCTAAGATGGCCAGCATGGTAAACCATACCGCCATAACGGGTCCAAAAGCGTAACCAACAACCTTGGTGCCAAAGATTTGAATGACAAAAAGGAGTGTTAAAATGGCAATGACAATGGGGATGGTCTGTATGTCTGGATATAAAATTTCTAGACCTTCAATGGCAGAGGAAACCGAAATAGGAGGGGCAATGATGCCGTCGGCCAGCAGAGCAGCTCCACCTATCATGGTAGGAATAGTGAGCCATTTGGCATGTCGCCTTACTAAAGCGTATAGGGCTAGCGTACCACCTTCGCCATTATTATCTGCCCTTAATATGAGCATGACATATTTAACCGTGGTAATAAGGGTAAGTGTCCAAAAAACACACGAAACGCCACCAAGAACGAGTTCTTCAGAGATGGGGCTGTTACCAATTATGGCTTTCATTACATACAAGGGAGAAGTCCCTATGTCTCCGTAAATGATTCCCATGGCCACGAGTAGACCTGCGGCTGAAATTTTGTCAAGATTACTTTTTTGCTCCATTACTTCTTGATTTGCCCTCTACAAATTTAAAAGAGCATAGATGGCGGCGACAATTTCTGAAAATTAGTTCGGATTGATAAACATATGTTAAAATTCTACAAATAAAACATTGATTTGTTCCTAGACTATTTTCACTAATTTGCCTAAATATAAAAAACGCATCATCAAATAATGAATTACAAATACCTTAAAGTTGGTTGTGAAAATAGCGTTTGCTTTATCACCCTTCAAAGGCCAGAAGTCTTTAATGCACTGAATGGAGGACTTTTAAAAGAATTGGCGATAGCTGTAAAACAGGCATCAGCAGACACAGAGATAAGAGCAGTGGTGTTAACAGGTTCTGGCGATAAGGCCTTCTGTTCTGGAGCAGATTTAAAAGAGGGAGCTATTAGTGTAGAAAAACCGTTAGGAGACACACTGAAAGAAAATTATGAGCCCGTTATTTTCGCTTTAAGAGAATGCCCAAAACCAGTTATATGTAAAATGAATGGTGTAGCGGCAGGGGCAGGAATGTCTTTAGCCTTGGCGTGTGATTTAATAATAGCAGATGAAGATGCCTATATGTCGGAGCTTTTTGTGGGAATAGGCCTCATGCCGGATGCGGGTTCTATGTTTTTTCTGCCAAGAATGATAGGTACGCAAAAGGCGTTTGATATTTGTAGTACAGGGCGGAAAGTTTATATGCCAGAAGCCTTGGAATTAGGTTTAGTGAGTAAGTCAGTACCAAAATTACAACTGGACGAGGCAGTTGATGGCTTACTTAATTATTATAGAAATGCCGCTACTTTTGCAATCGGTGAAATGAAAAAGGTTTTAAACCAAAGTCTTTATTCCAACCTAAAAGAAGTCTTGTCTTTGGAAGCCGAAGCTCAAACAGCTTGTGGGGAAAGTGAGGATTTCGTAGAAGGTGTTACCGCTTTCGTGGAGAAGAGAAAGCCTGCTTTTAAAGGGAAGTAAATGACCCCAAGTTATTTTTCTAGCAGTTCGGGGTGCTTTACAATGTATTTGTAATATTTAAAAAGAATACCCGCATGAGAGGCGTCAACCACGCGGTGATCTAGAGCTGCAGAAAGCGTGATAACCGTTCTTATTTTGATTTCGTTATCTATCACCAAAGCAGCTTCTTTTACACCACCCATAATGAGTACAAAGGATACATTGGTAGCAGGAAACAAAGCGGGATAACCGTTGTCTAGACCCAGGCTACCAATATTGGAGACAATGTAGGAACCCATATTATTGGCCGATAAGCCACCTATAGATATACCCCAATCGACCAACATTTTTCTAATTAACCAATAAAATAAACCTCTCAACGGCCATGGTATAGAAGCCATGGTCTTTTTGAATTGCATGGTGCCATTCTCTGTTCCAGATTTAGCCGCTGCAATTTTCGATTTAAGAAGTGGTACTAAGTCAGTGAAATTGAGCTGGTCTACTTTATCGACTTTAACCGAACCCATTTCGTTTTCTCTCAGAAGCACGCTAACAGTCGCATTGATTTCTTCGTAAGATTTTACGTTTCCTCTTTTAATATAGGTGTTGAGTTCAGGGAGCTTTTCTCTTATGGCCCTGGCAGTGGCCAAGGTAAAGAAATGAGTTAAAGTAATTTTAAGACCTTCTTTCCTTTGAATTAGAATATATTCCTGAAGTTCTGTGATGTCTAATTCCACAGAACCAAGGATTTTGGAGTCTTCGGGTTTCTTATAAAGGGTGCTGGCTGTTTTACGCCAATCGTTATTGAGGTCTTGCATCATGCAAAAATAGGATTTGCTTTCTAATTCGGAAATCAGTCAGTTTGACCTCATTTAGAATAATGGAAATTAGCGAGGCTGACATCTTGGCTTCTTTTGTGTTGATAATGAGGGTTTTGTATGACATCTTTTCCGATTATGGCCTCTCGCATACTTTTTGACCGTTTGTTCATATGAAAACGAAACGGAAGCCTACACCAGTCATCGGAACAGCATTTTTAGGTCTTTAGTTTAGAATATAAAATAATAGACAATCAACAACCATGAATTTAAATCAATATACCATAAAGGCACAAGAAGTTATCCAGCAGGCGGTTCAAATTGCCCAAGGAAATCAACAGCAGGTTGTGGAGCCTGGCCATTTATTAAAAGCCCTGATAGACCAAGACCCCAACACCTCTTCTTATTTGTTTAATAAATTAGGGGTACAAGAAATAACCCTTTCAAATGAATTGGAATCTTTGATAAATGGATATCCAAAAGTGAGTGGGGCAGGAGGGCAACCTTATTTAGGCAACGAATTGTCGTCGGTATTGTCGGAGGCACAGAAAAAAATAAAGACGTTTGGTGATGAGTTTGTCAGTGTAGAAATGCTTTACCTGGCTTTGGCGAGTGGTAAAGATAAAGTGGCTCAGTTGTTAAAAAAGCAGGGCTTTGTGGAAAAAGGAATAGAAAAGGCAATTAAAGAATTAAGAGGAAAAGATAACCCAGTGAAAGATCAAAACGCAGAAAATAAATATCAAGCCCTGTCTAGGTACAGCATCAACCTGAACGAGCAGGCACAGAAAGGAAAGATAGACCCAGTGATAGGGCGTGACGAGGAGATAAGACGTGTGCTTCAGATTTTGTCTAGAAGAACCAAAAATAATCCGCTCCTTCTTGGTGAGCCAGGTGTGGGTAAAACAGCCATTGTGGAAGGTTTAGCTCAAAGGATAGTCCAAGGCGATGTTCCTGAAAACTTGAAATCTAAAACTTTGGTATCGTTAGATATGGGACTTTTGGTGGCAGGAGCTAAATATAAAGGAGAGTTTGAAGAAAGATTAAAGGCGGTTATTAAAGAAGTAACCGATTCGGATGGTGAGATAATTTTGTTTATCGATGAGATTCATACGCTGGTAGGAGCTGGTGGCGGAGAAGGAGCCATGGATGCGGCCAATCTGCTTAAGCCTGCATTGGCCAGAGGAGAGCTACATGCTATCGGAGCCACTACTTTAAAAGAGTATCAAAAACATATAGAAAAGGATAAAGCACTAGAAAGACGTTTTCAGTCTGTGGTGGTGGACGAGCCCAATGTAGTGGATGCCATATCTATTCTGAGAGGTATCAAGGAAAAGTACGAGGTTCACCATGGCGTTAGAATTCAGGATGATGCCGTTATATCTGCCGTGGAGCTTTCTAACAGATATATTTCGGATAGGTTTTTACCAGATAAAGCCATTGACTTAATGGATGAGGCGGCATCAAAACTAAGACTAGAAATGGATTCTATGCCAGAAGAAATGGATGAGCTTAGAAGAAGAATCATGCAGCTTGAAATTGAAAGGGAAGCCATTAGGAGAGAAAAAGATAAAGAAAAGGAAGCCGTTCTTTCCAAGGAATTGGCGGAGCTGAATCAAAAGTTCAATACCTACAAAGCTCAATGGGAGAACGAAAAAGGTAAGGTAGACGAGATAAGAGTTTTAAAAGAGCAGATTGATCAATTAAGATTCCAGGCAGAGCAGGCGGAGCGTTCTGGAGATTTCGGTAAAGTAGCAGAAATTAGATATGGAAAAATTCCTCAATCCGAAGATAAATTAAAAGAACTAGCGGCTAACCATAAAGCTGGAGAAGATGGCCTTATCAACGAAGAAGTGACTTCCGAAGACATTGCAGAGGTGGTAGGGAAATGGACAGGAATACCGGTTTCTAAAATGCTTCAAAGTGATAGAGAGAAATTACTTCATTTGGAAGATGAATTGAAGAAAAGAGTAGCAGGGCAGGAGGAAGCCATAGAATTGGTGGCAGATGCCGTGAGGAGATCGAGAGCAGGAATGCAAGACCCAAAAAAACCGATTGGTAGCTTCTTGTTTTTAGGAACAACCGGTGTAGGGAAAACAGAATTGGCGAGAACGCTGGCACAGTATCTTTTCAATGACGATACCGCCATGGTAAGGATAGATATGAGTGAGTATCAGGAAAGACATGCGGTAAGTAGACTAGTGGGAGCCCCTCCAGGATATGTGGGCTATGAAGAAGGTGGTCAGCTGACTGAGGCGGTTAGACGTAAGCCATATTCTGTGATACTTTTAGATGAGATAGAAAAGGCTCACCCAGATGTATGGAATGTATTGCTGCAGGTGCTAGACGATGGAAGGTTAACAGACAATAAGGGTAGGGTGGCCAATTTCAAGAATACCATTATTATCATGACCTCTAACATTGGTTCTCAGATTATCCAAGAAAAATATTTGGAGACCAAAGGTGACGAATCTGCTTGGGCTACGTATTATAAGCAGGAAGCAAAGGAAGGCGTGATGGATTTGTTGAAGATTTCTGTAAGACCAGAGTTTTTAAACAGGATAGATGAGATAGTACTTTTTGATCCACTAAGTAAGTCTAACATTCGCCAGATTGTAGAAATACAGTTTAAAGGCATAAAAGATAGATTGGCGGAGCAAGGCATTACGCTTGACGCCACAGTGGAGGTGTTAGATAAACTTGGAGAAGACGGTTTTGACCCAGTTTATGGTGCTAGACCTCTAAAAAGAGTGATTCAAAGAATGGTACTCAATGAGTTGTCCAAGAAAATATTGGCAAACGAAATAGATAAAGATGCGGTGATTATGATGGAACTAGGAGCCAATGGATCCATAGTTTTTGAAAACCTGATAAACACCGAGGTTTTATAAAGAAATGGTTAGGATTGAATAGATGATTAAAGCCGTCTCAGTTTCTGAGGCGGTTTTTTTGTGTTATAACTTGTGACATCGGACCCATTGATAATTCAGGTATAATACTTCCTAATAACCATAGAGCATCAGGTTTTAAACTCGGAATAAAGATTGAGCAATTGTGTTATTTTGTTAATGTTCAGCTTTC
>NZ_JBSRVI010000065.1:0-22120 GCF_055134445.1 Arcticibacterium sp. | reverse complement strand
AACCGAAGCCGTCTGAAGTCTATCGAAAGGGTCGGCGGGTGTGTCGCATATTTCATCGCCTGTGGTGGCACAGTTTCCGTTTATACCTCGAACCACCAATTCCCTTTTTGAAATGGTTTCGTGATTGCTGTTTTGAAAAGTATGCAAAAGTCCAAAATAATGCCCAAACTCATGTAGAAAGGTCTTTTCTCTGAGTATTTTAAAGTCCTCCGGATTGTTATTGGCGTAGCTGAAAAAAAGTTTATTGCTGCTGGCATTATAGCTTGGCTGACTGCTATAGCCATTTAGCAGAACGCCATCTTTGTCTTTTATAGACTTGACAAAATAAATATTGATAGCATCTAAGGCGTCATATTCTTTTCTTAGAGCGGCTTCATTGGTGGTGCTGAAATTTTGATATTTGGCGTTATTAACATTCTTGACGGCCCCAGTTCTTAAATAAAAAGACAGGCCTATTTTAGAAAAATATAAATTGGCTTGCTCTATTAATTGACTGACATCATCGTTGTTAAAGTTTGCAAAGCTAGTGTCAGGGTGAACGATTACGGCGTTTATAGCTAAGGCATAGCTAGAACGCCTAAGATTTTTCATAGGTGCGTTTAAAGAGGCTGAAAATGCACTTTCTTCAAGAGCAGTTAACGCTTCAGTACCACAGTTAATTTGGGCCTTTGCGGATGTTATAAGACCTAAATAAAGGCAGACCAAATAGGTCAGCCATTTAGTAGAATTCATTTTAAAGATTCACTTTTCTTCACTGACTAAGTAACATAAAATTACTTACAATGCTTTAAATATGACTTATAGCTTATGGAATTCTTTTTTGACTTTGTTAAATTCTATCATTAAAATTTTGAAATTAGCTTCAAAATTATCAAGATTTCCTGTCTTCGCAGGAACTTCAATGGCTTTTACTATCTCATGAATTTTCATTAATCCAATGGTGCCAGAGTTGCCTTTTAAGGTGTGAAGCTCCTGCTGGATGGCTTTAACATCTTTATCCAGATAGGCTTGATGAGTTTTTTCTAGCTGCTCTTCGGCCTCTTTCTCAAAATCTTTAAATACCGAGATTATCATTTCTTGGCCTACCATTTCTTTGAGCCCATTGATGACACTCATGTCAAATGAGGGATTATCTTGCAGATGAAGTCCTTTTTTCTTAGATGTTTTACGTTTAGAGGGCTTTGTGCCTTTGATCATTTCCTCCACTGTTTTAACAAGGATAGCTGCTCTAATGGGTTTGGATACGTATCCGTCAAAACCGCTGCTGAGGAATTTCTCTTTATCATCCTGCATAGAATAAGCGGTCATGGCCACTACCTTTGGCAAGGTTTTTTCGAAACGCTCTCTCAGGATTTTTGTGGTTTCAATGCCGTCCATCTCTGGCATCTGGATGTCCATAAGGATGAGATTGAAATTTTGGCTTTTTTCAAATAATTCTATAGCAGCTTTACCTGATTCGGCCTCTGCTATTTCACATCCTGATCTGGTAAGTATCTCACGAGCCACTTTCCTGTTGATGTCATTATCGTCTACCAACAAAATTTTGGGTTGGATATCTTTGAAGTATCCTGTGAGTTTAATTTCACCAGTTATTGAGGTATCGTTGCCGGAAGGTTTTTTTGCTTTTTCTAGATTACAAGTAAACCAAAAGTTACTACCACTGCCTATTTCAGAGCAAACGCCCATATCCCCTTTCATTCTTTGGCTCAACTCTCTTGATATCACCAATCCAAGCCCCGTTCCTCCAAATGATTTGCTGGTAGAATTATCCAATTGTTGGAAAGCATTGAAAAGCTTATTTTGATCTTCTTTAGAAATACCAATTCCTTGGTCAATAACCTCAAACTTAATTTCTGCGTTATTGCCTTCTTCCGAAATTAAGCTTACTTCAATGTTAATTTCTCCATTTTCAGTAAATTTTATGGCATTAGAAGTAAGGTTGGATAGAATCTGAAGTATTCTTGTTTGGTCTGCTTTGAAGTATTTAGGAAGGTGGCTAGAAAGTTTATATTTAATGGAGTTCCCTTTTTCAAATGCCTTCTGACTGAAAAGAGCAATAAGGGTCTTTAGTATTTCTTCCAGTTCAACATCTGCTAAATGAAGGTCCATTTTGCCTGCCTCTATTTTAGAGAGGTCTAGTATATCGTTTAGAATAGTAAGCAGCGTTTGAGAAGACTTTTTGATGGTATTGACGTAGTCTTTCTGTTCTACTTCCAGAGGTGTTTCATTTAAAACGTCTATCATTCCAATGATTCCGTTCATTGGCGTTCTGATTTCATGGCTCATATTGGCCAAAAATCTTTCTTTAACGGCTAAGGAATGTTCCGCTTCTACTTTTGCTACTTGGAGTTCGTCGGCATAGTTTTTTAGTTCTGTTATATCTCTAGCAATTCCTTCTACGGCAAAGGGGAAACCCTTTTTATCTTTAATCATCCTAATATTCAGCATGAATTGCCTAATGGCTCCATCCTTTCTTTTAACGGTAACATCGAAGTTGGTAATGCTGCCATTTTTAAGTAAAGTTTTGATATTCTGTGAGCTAGCTTCTGCATTTTCAAAGAATTTATCCACTTTATTTCCAGTGACTTCTTCTACCGAATATCCAGTATGGGTGAATACGGATGGTGATATCATGGTCACATTACCAGCCAAATCTGTACGGTAATAGATGTCAATAAATGACTCAATGATGTTTCTGAATTTTTCTTCGCTTTTTTGAATAGAGATGATCGCTTTTTTCTTTTCCGTGACATTTCTGGCAATTCCAGAGACCTCGGTCGTTTTACCACTTTCGGTAGACATAATAGGGTTGAGGTGGAATTCATACCAATCCTCTCCTCCGTCAATATCACCCCAATGCATTTCAAAGTATTGAGGCTTTCCTTCAAATGCCAAATTGTACATCTCTCTCAAAAATGGCCTATCGTTAGGGGCAATTAATTTCCAGCCTACCTTTTCTATGCTAATGTCTAATTGGGGAGGAGTACCTAACTGCTCTTTAATAAGTTTAGCGTAGTTTTTATTGAAAGAGCTAAGGTGTCGTTTGCTGTCTACCGTCCATATTTGGTGCGAACTACTATCAAAAACGGCGTTTAACCGAGACGTCTGAGTAAAGAGATCTTCTTGAGACTTTTTCCTTACAAGAGCCAAAGCCACCTGACCAGAAACGAACTCTAAAAGTTCTAAGTTTCTACTACTAAATTTGGTCGCATCAGAATAGGATTTAATACCAATTACTCCGGTGGTTTTTCCGTTGACCTTTAGAGGAACAATAACCTGTACTTCAGGGACTTCCTTTCCGTAAAGGAATATTTTTTCGGATTTGACAAGTTCTTCGAATTCGTCTTTATAGTATAATAAGGGTTTGTTTTGAACCAAGGCATATTCTACGATTCCATTTCCTAGTTTTCGTCTGTCTTCTACTGGCGTTTGGTATTGTTCGTCAACACGATATGGGAAATAAATGGAGCTATCTTCGGGTTCATAAATGGCTACAAAGAAGTTATTGGCATAAATTTTCTTTTGAAGCTCTTCATGCACCATTTTCAAGAACTCCTTTAGATCTTGTGTTTTTAAGTTGGCTTGGGCAATAGAATAGTATAAGTCTTGGGCTCTTTCGGCTCGTCTTCGCTGTGTAATGTCCCTAAAAAGACATCTGTAGTTTACTACCTCGCTTTCGTCAAATCGACATGTTATTTCGCCTTCCAAATAAACACGTTTGAGGTCTTTGTTTCGGGTAATCATTTGGAAGTTAGAAACAGGCTGCCCTTGTTTTACATGGTTTAACCTGCTCTTGACATCTTTTAAAGAATCTGGATGAATGATGTCTAAAAAAGACATACTGATCACCTCTTCCGACGCAAAGCCAAAGGCTTCTCTAAAAGCTTTATTGACAAAAAGGAATTTTAAATCTGGCGATAGCATCATCACTACTTCAGAGGTGTTGTCTATAAGGTCTTGAAGTGGGTCGAATTCTGCAAATGCTGTTTTTTTTCTTGGCATGGAAGCGATGAACTATAAATATTTTAGGGATATCCTCTCAGGTAATAAACAGCTAAAACTAAGAATTAATACCTATTTTTGGGGTCAAATATGAGTATTTTTTAATGGCGAAAGTAAGGGCAAAAAAACATCTGGGTCAGCATTTCTTAAATAATGAGGACATTGCTAAAAATATTGTTGATCTTATTATGCCTAGAGATAAGTATAAGAAGCTATTGGAAATTGGCCCAGGAATGGGTGTTCTAACAAAATACCTTTTAGAAAGAGAAGATGTGGAAACTCACGTGGTGGAGCTAGATGGGGAGTCCGTAGTGTATCTTAACGAGCATTTTCCAGATTTAAAAGGCCGTGTGTATAATGAGGATGTACTAAATATGTGGCTCACCAAAGAGCTTTCATTGGTAGAAGGTGAAAAGCTGGGTATCATAGGAAACTTTCCATATAATATTTCTTCACAGATATTTTTCAAGGTTTTACAAGACAAAGACATTGTGGATGAGGTGGTTTGTATGCTTCAAAAGGAAGTGGCAGAGCGAATAGCCTCAAAACCTGGGAGTAAAAAGTACGGTATTTTAAGCGTGCTTTTACAAGCCTATTACGATATAGATTACCATATAGATGTGCCTCCAATTTCTTTCGATCCACCTCCAAAAGTAGACTCTGGGGTGATAAGGTTGGTAAGGAATGAAAACGCTACACTTGACTGCGACGAAAAGCTTTTCTTTACAGTGGTGAAGACTGGTTTTAATCAACGCCGTAAAATGTTAAGTAATGCTTTAAAACCTATGGGAATAGATTTTGAGCATCCAAATCTTAACAAAAGGGCTGAGCAGTTGACTTATCAGGAGTTTGTGGAGCTTACTAATCTAATTTCTTAAAGCTTTAAGCTTATCCATTTCCAGAATCTTGATTTTACCCGATACTATTTCTATTAGTTTTTCCTCTTTAAAATCTGACAGGGTTCTGATGGCGGTTTCTAAAGAAGTACCAGCAACGTTTGAGATGTCGTCTCGGCTAATTTTTATGCCTTCCTTAGCCATGCTTCCATTTGCTGGTTCAAAGAACTTTATCAACGCTTCGGATACTCTTTTCCTGACAGAGTTGTAGGCTAGTTTGAGGAGTTGTTCCTCATTCTCTTTTATCTCTTTTGAAAGTATGCCAATAAACTTCTGTGAGACTTGTCTGTTTTTATGCAACAAATCGTTGAAGTCTGATTTAGGGATGAGGCATATTTCACAGTCTTCAATAGGAGCAGCAGACTCGGAATAAGATTCGTCTGTCATGAGGTTTACATGGCCAAAGTAGTCTCCTTCACCATAAAGACCTACTATCAATTCTTTGCCGTCTTCATTCGTTTTATAGGTCTTTACTCGGCCTTTTTCTATATAGAAAAGATACAGCGGGTATGCTCCCTCTCTATAAATTTCAGTTTTTTTACGGTAGTTTCTTCTTTCTCTATTTTGATTTAGTATTCGCAAGTCTTCATCACCGCCTACATCTTTTATGAGCTCTTCCAAACCTTCCATTTGCTTGTATTTTTTATTGACAAGCTCCTGTTTTTTTAGTCTGCTTTCTATGGCATTTAATAATTCTAACTCTTCAAAGGGTTTTGTGATGTAATCATCAGCACCCATTTCCATTCCTCTCCTATAATCCCCACGGTCTGCTTTTGCCGTTAAAAAGATAAATGGAATGCTTTCTGTTTTTGGGTTTTTAGAAAGCAAGTGTAACACTCCGTAACCATCCAAAACGGGCATCATAATATCACAGATTATTAGATCGGGAATTTCTGACAAGGCTTTTTCTACACCTATTTTTCCATTTTCTGCGGTAAAGACTTGGAAGCCATCTAATTCTAAAATCTCAGAGGTATTTTCTCTTATTTCTAGGTTATCTTCTATCAATAGTATCTTTTTCATGCTTGAAGTGTTTTAGGGATGGTTAAAATAAACTCGCTACCCTCATGGAGTTTGCTTATGCATTTTACGTGACCGTTTAGTAGTTCTGCGTATTGGTTTACAATGGATAAGCCTAGGCCAGTGCCTTGAATCTGACCCGCATTTTCGGATCTGAAGAATCGCGTGAATAGGTGCTCTAAGTCAGATTCTGGAATGCCAATTCCTTCATCTTTAATGTTCATTTCCACCTCGTTTTCTAAAAGTTTAATCCTTAAGAAAATACTCGTTTCCATATCTGAGAATTTGATGGCATTGGAAAGTAGGTTACTAAGAATATGTGTTAATAATTTAGGGTCTTGGTTTATGAGGATTTCGTTTTCTATCTCTAAAATAATTTTTTGGCCAGGTTTGGTTATAAGGTTTAACTCCGTAACAAGATCCTCTAAAAGCTCATTTAGGTTGAATAAATGGGGGTTTGAAACTATTTTTCCTTCATCAATTTTGTTGACGGATAGAATGTCGTTTAAAATGTCTGTGAGATTTGAAATCGATTTTTTGATTCTAGCCAAATGTTTCGATTGCTTTTCTGTATCTTCTAATTCAATGTATTTTTCTACCAAGGTTAACGAAGAAAGTACAGTGGCTAAAGGTGTTCGGAATTCGTGAGATGCGGTAGAAATAAACCTTGACTTAAGCTGATTCAGTTCTCGTTCTTTTTGCAGAGATTCGTCTAGTTTCTTTTTAGTATTCTCAAGCTTCTCTATAGCCTCTTGTAAGATAAGGGTTCGGTCTTCTACTTCTTTTTCAAGTTTCAGTTGATATCCCTTGGCTTGTGTTTCCACTCTTTTACGTTCGGTAATGTCAATGATGAAAGCAATAACCATCTGCTCACCATCTAGTTGACAGGGGCTTAAACTCACTTCCACCGGAAATTCCTCTCCATCCTTTTTTTCGGCGTATAAATCTAAATCCGCACCCATTGCCCTTGGGTTAGGTTTTTTGTGATAGCTTTTGACATGACCGACATGGGCATTACGAAACCGCTCTGGTATGAGCGTATCTATTCTTTTTCCTACGAGATCTTCGTTTTCGTAGCCAAAAAGTTTTACGCATGCAGGATTTATCCTTACTAGCTCACCTCTTTGATTGGTGAGAAGAATGGCCTCATTGGCATAAAGGAAGACAGCATCGAACTGATGAGAGCTAAGCATATAGATATTACAAATTAAGAAAGTGCAATTAGGAATCTTCTAAGGCTCTAAAGTATGACTTTTATCATAAAAGGTCATGACATAAAATACTGTTCAATCCGATTTGGTCCAATGATTATGCTCATATTTCCCTAGCCAAGAACTTTACAATTTTGTGTTATAAAATCGGAACCTATGAAAATCATGGAAAAGTTAGACGTTAGATCAGAAATGAGTATTCTAGAAATAGAAACAAAATTTAGTAGGCTGTTTCCTTTTCTAAGCATTGAGTTTTTCAGGAAAGGGGAAAGTATAGAAGGTAGCCTCAGAAGGAAAACCCTTCAGGAGTTTGCTAGAAAAAAAGAACAGGAGAGTTTTGTGATTGAACCACAGATGACCGTTCATGAAATGGAGGAAATGTTTTGGAACAAAATGGGGCTTCAAGTAGCTGTGTTTAGAAAGGTAGGTAAGTCTATTTTGGAAACAAGTTTTACTTCTGGGTGGACTTTAGAACATCAAAATACAAAAGGCTCAGAGTTACAATCCGCTTTTACTTCTGGGCATTAGACTGCTTAGTTTTGTTTTGAAATGTTGATATTAACTATGAATCAAAACTTAGGAAAATATATTATTCTTGTGGGTGCTGTCATTGTTATGGCAGGTATTCTGATTTATTTCTTCTGGGATAAACTAGCATGGCTTGGTAAACTACCTGGAGATATTTCCTATCAGAAAGGTAACACTAAAATCTTCTTTCCAGTGGTAACTATGATTTTGGTTAGCGTTCTGTTAAACCTTCTTCTTTATCTTATTCGTCGCTTTTTCTAGCACAATTTTAGCTTATCAATTGTTTTAGTCGATCCAAAAGAGATTTTGACATATTTAGGCAATTGCTTTGATGTTTCATTTTGTAATTTAAGGATCTCATTACCTAAAATAACCAATGGAACGTCGTCAATTTTTGAAATCTTCCGCTGCTTTCGCTGCGGCTTCAGCTCTTCCTTCTACCTCTCTTTTTGCTCAGCAAGCCGCGGAAAGAAAGTTTAAGTTGGCGTTAAACCCCGGTATTATTGGTGTTAAATCTAATTTGAGTCAAACCTTAGATTATGCCATTAAGTATGGTTATGAGGCCATCAGTCCTTTTACGGAGGAGGTTATGAAATCATATTCTAGTGACCAACTTAATGAGCATACGGCTAAAATGAAGGAGCATCATATCTCTTATGACAGCACAAATGTTCCTGTAGAATTCAGAAAGGATAAAACCACTTTTAATAATGGTTTTAAAGATTTAGAAAAATTTTGCCAAACTATGGCAAAGCAAGAAGCCACTAGGATAAATACTTGGATAATATCATCTCATGAGGAGCTGACATACAATGAAAACATGAAAGAGCATGCCTATCGATTAGGTGAATGTGCCAGAGTAATGAAGGATTATGGTATTAGATTCGGCTTAGAATACCTAGGAACAAGAGAATCTTTGATTGCCAGAAGGTATCCTTTCATAGCCAGTATGAAAGAGGGGAAGGAGCTTATTGGTGAAATAGGAGAAAGTAATGTGGGTTTTGTTTTGGATAGTTTTCATTGGTATACGGCCAATGATACCCTAGAAGACATTAAAAGCCTTAAACCTGAAGATATCATTACATGCGATATTAATGATGTTAGATCGGGATTTGAAAGGAAAGAACAACGCGACGGTAAAAGAGAATTGCCAATGGCAACAGGTATAATAAATATCAAGGCATTTTTGGAAGGCGTTATTGCTATAGGGTATGATGGACCTGTAAGAACAGAGCCTTTCAATCAAGTGCTCAATGATATGGAAAATGATGACGCTCTTCAAACCAATATGACAGCCATCAAAAAAGCTTTGGGTACTGTGGGATTATCGTAAACGCTTTTAGAATTGAAAAGGAAGCCAACGATGAAATGTGTCAGCCTTGGCTTTTTTAAATTAAAGGGGTATTTGAAAGATATTTTATGGGACAAAACAGTTAACAATGGCCTTTACGCCTTCTCCATGAAAATCTGGGTTTTGCGTGGTGATGCCTCTGAAAATTAACCAGAAAGCTAGTAAAGCATAAGTGACAGGTATAATATTTTTAATGCTGCTACCGAATCGTTTTTTTATCCAGCCACTTCCTAAAGAAATAGACAACATCATAGGGAGTGTTCCCAGACCAAATATTGCCATAAATGCAGCTCCAGTAAAGGGGTTGAGTTGAATGAAAGCTCCTGCTAATGCAGCATATACTAGCCCGCATGGTAAAAGCCCGTTAATCACCCCAAAAATAAACTGACCAGTGAAGTAGTTGGCCTCAAAACTCTTACGGAAACCTGACTTTAACTTTGAGGTAAATCTGCTAAGGCTGTTGTAAAAGAACTGATTGTGAATAAAGTTTCCAGAAATAAATAGACCTGTAATAATAATAAGTCCAAGCCAAACGGAAAGCACGCCTTTGGAAATAAAAAAATTGGTGTTTTGACCAATAAAACCGATGACTAAGCCGAGTATCGAATATGTGAATATTCTACCAATATTGTAGAGACTTCTGCCAGTAAAAAAGGTGGGGTATTTCTTTTTATCATTAGGCAATAAGAAGGTTAGCGGTCCGCACATACCTGCACAGTGCACACTGCCAAAAAATCCCATGATAAAGGCAGACCAAAGCATCTTAAAGAGTTACTTTTTCTTCTAAATAATACTGTTTTTTATCTTTAGACCAACTTAGTTTTAAAACCCACAAACCTTTATCCAGATCGGTAGTAGGTACATTTAACGTATTGGTGAGGCTTAGTTTAAAAGGTATAGAAAGATCCATATTTGCGTTTGAAGGTCTGTAAAGTGTTACCTCTCCAGAAGACGCCTTACACTCTTCTGGGAAAGTGATGGCTAGCCCCGTTTCTGTATAGGCAATAATAACCTCCGAACTTAGGTCCGCGGCGTTTTGACTATGATCTATCTTGTCTTGGTATGCTAGTTCTTGTTTGTAGTAATCTGGACTGACCAGAAAGATGTCTTTTTGCTGTACACACATATACACCAAGCCAACCATGAATACTACGAAACTGCTATACAATAATGCAATACCTTTTCCCCAACTCATATTCTTAATTTTTTGTAGATTGATAAACTCTTACTCGATAATTCTAACTTCCCTGAAAGCTAAAAGCTACTTCGCCACCGGCCCAAAAAACGTGGTCTCAATAGTCTCGATATTTTCTTCTGCGTCATAAAGCTCTATCACTACCTCTGTTTTAGTACTGGTTACTTTCTCTTTTTCCAGTTCTATGAAGAATACCACTTCTCTCTTTTCGCCGGAAGGCAATTTTATACTACTTTCTGCACCCACTACTCTTAGTTCACCTGCGGGCTCTACCAGTTTCATTTGAACATTTATTTCATCCTGAGATTTGTTGACCATCTGGGCATTATAAAGGTTTGTAACCGTACCCTTTTCCGTAATTTGATAGAGCTGCCCAGGCACTCTCATAACCGTAGTCTCTATTTCAGACCTACCAATAATCAGCATGGCTTCAACACCAATAAGGAGCGTTAAAACAATGGAGTACGCAATTGACCTTTTTGAGAATTTATAAGGAACTCCTTTTTCTACAGACTCTACGGAGGCGTATCTTATCAATCCTTTCGGCTTGTTTACCTTCTCCATAACATCGTCACAGGCATCTATACAAGCGGTGCAGTTGACACACTCTAACTGAATTCCATTTCTGATGTCAATTCCCGTGGGACAAACTTGAATGCAAAGTTTACAATCTACACAGTCGCCTTGGGCACTAGTTTCTTCTTTTGTAGCGTCCTTTTTTATTTTCCCTCTTGGTTCGCCTCTTAGGTAATCGTAGATCACGGTCATGGTATCTCTGTTTACCAATACACCTTGTAGCCTACCATATGGACAAATAGCTATACAAACCTGCTCTCTTAATTTAGTAAATACGAAATAGAAGATGCCTGTAAATACAACCAAACCTATAAAGCCAGAAAGGTTTTCGGAAGGTGAATGCGTGATAAGCTCTTTCACGTTTTCTATGCCAATAATATAAGCCATAGTGATATGAGCTATAACTATGGAAAATGCAATGAAGATGATATGCTTAAGTGTTTTACGCCAAATTTTGTTGAAATTCCATGGACCTTCATCAAACTTCTTCTGAGTTCTGCCATCTCCTTCTAACCAGTTTTCTATGGGTCTAAAAATCATTTCCATAAAAACGGTTTGAGGGCAAAGCCACCCACACCAAATTCTACCAAAGGCCACGGTAAAAAGAGCGATAAATAGCACAAAAATTATCATACCCAATCCAAACAAGACAAAGTCTTGTGGAAGGAAGTACTGTCCGAAAATGACGAACTTTCTATCGAAAATGTTCATCATTAAAAGTGGTTGTCCACCGATTTTGATAAAAGGACCGCTAATGAAGATGACCAAGAAAACAATGGTAGCCCAGAGTCTTTTATTTAAGAAAGGTCCCTTGGCTTTTTTAGGATAAAGCCAGATTCTTTTGCCGTCTTTATCTACAGTGGCAAGGTTGTCTCTGTATTCGTCATCTTCATATAATTCGTCAAAAACAATATCGGTAGGCATCGCTTTATAATTTAAAGTGCAGTTGTAGTTTCTGGTTCAACTGCAGTTTTTGATTCTACAACGGCTTCTTCAGGTGTATATAAGTCTCCTTGAGCCGCTTTTGGGTTCTCTGGGTTTGTACCTTGAAGGGTTAATATAAAACTACTTACCTGCTGAATGTCTAGCGGTTTAAGTGTCGCTTCCCAAGATATCATTCCTTTTTCAGGAACACCATGTTTTATGGTTTGGAAAATGCTGCTCACGGAGCCGCCGTGCAACCAATATTGGTCTGTTAAGTTTGGACCTACACCACCTTCACCTAGATTTCCGTGGCATACGGCACAGCTTCCGTCGTAGATGGTTTTACCTCTTGCCACTTGGGCTTCGTCGGTAATTAGCTCCACAGCGTTTTCGTCTATCGTAGATTCTGGATTGTTTTCTTGTGCCAATGCTTTTTTCTCAGCAGCTTCATTCATGGCTATTTCATACTCCTCTGTTTGAAGCGGACTCCATTTCCATACGTGATAGTTAAGCATATAGACTATAGCGAAGACAACGCTACCATAAAACATTCCTAGCCACCATGGCGGTAGGTGGTTATCTAGTTCTTTGATACCATCATAGTCATGATCCATCATAAGATCTGATTCCATTTCCATGGGTACTTCTCCCTTAATTTTCTTCCAGAATTTATCTAAGGAAAATGGCTTTGTTTCTATGCCCATTTTCTTGTTTAAAATGGCCTTGGCTGTTAAGTGCACATTTATAACGATACCTAAGAGTATTACGGCAAATATGATGAGAACAAGTAATAGGATAAATTGAAATAATTGTTCTCCTGATTGTATGTGAAAATTCATTGACTTGTTGTTTTAAGCGTGAGAATCATCCCCTTCGTTATCTCCGAGAGGAAGATTTTCCATGTGAGCAATGTATTTTTTGTCAGACTTGAAAACGAATATTCCAAGGAGTACAAAGAATATGAAAAATATGCTTAGCGATATAATAGGGTAAATACTTACTCCTTCTATATCAGATAGGTAGTTCTTTATCATCGGTTTACTTTTATATCGGTTCCTAATCTTTGTAAGTAGGCTATTAGAGCTACTATTTCTTTATTCTCGCTGACCTCAATTCCGCCTTCGGACAAATTCTTAGAAATAGTTTCTCCTTGTGCTAGCATAGTACTGGCTGCATTCTCAATCTCTTTGTCTGAGTAAGGCACACCCAGTGTTTGCATGGCAGAAAGCTTATTGTCAATAAGTTCAGTGTCAATGTCATTGTCAAATAACCATGGGTATGCGGGCATAATAGACCCCGGAGACATGCTACTTGGGTCTAACATATGGTTGTAGTGCCAACTGTTAGGGTATTTACCTCCTTCACGCTGTAGATCAGGCCCTGTTCTTTTAGAACCCCATAAGTGAGGGTGATCGTATACCATTTCACCAGCTTTGGTGTATTCACCGTATCGCTCTGTTTCATCTCTAAACGGACGAATCATCTGAGAGTGGCAGTTATTACAACCTTCCCTAATGTAAATATCTCTACCTTCTAATTCTAATGGCGTATAAGGTTTTACCGAAGCGATAGTTGGTACGTTTGAGTCCACTATCCAAGTAGGCACAAACTCAATTACTCCGCCGATAAGTACTGCCACAAAAGATAAGACCGTAAATAATACAGGCTTTCTTTCTAAAACTGAATGCCAGTGTCCACCAGAGATTTTTACATTCTTTATAAGAGCTGGAGCCTCAGCGTATTCTTCTTTTTGGAAAGTACCAGTGCCTGCAGTTTTTATTAAGTTGTAAACCATGATACAGGTTCCTATCAGGTACATGGTACCGCCAATAGAACGCATCACATACATCGGGATAATTTGCGTCACTGTTTCTAAGAAGTTTGGATAAGCTAGAAAGCCATCGGAGTCAAACTCTTTCCACATTAAACTTTGTGTAAAGCCTGCCCAATATAATGGTAGAGCGTAAAAAAGAATACCTAATGTAGCTATCCAGAAGTGAGCATTAGCAAGTTTAATAGAATAGATTTTAGTTTTCCACATTTTTGGAACTAAGTAATATAACATTCCAAAAATCATGAAGCCGTTCCAGCCAAGGGCACCAACATGCACGTGAGCTACGGTCCAGTCTGTATAGTGAGATATGGCATTTACGTTTTTCAAGGAAAGCATTGGGCCTTCAAAAGTGGCCATACCATATGCCGTTACCGCAACCACGAAGAACTTCAAAACTGGATCTTCTCTAACTCTGTCCCAAGCTCCACGCAAGGTTAAAAGTCCGTTTAGCATTCCACCCCAAGATGGAGCTAAAAGCATAATAGAGAAAGCAACACCCAAGCTTTGTGCCCAATCAGGCAAAGCAGTATATAATAAATGGTGAGGTCCAGCCCAGATATAAATGAATATTAAAGACCAGAAGTGGATAATAGACAGTTTATAAGAAAAAACTGGCCTGTTAGCAGCTTTAGGTAAGAAGTAGTACATCAAGCCGAGAATAGGCGTAGTTAAAAAGAACGCTACAGCATTATGGCCATACCACCACTGCACAAGGGCATCCTGAACACCAGCGAATAAAGAGTAACTTTTCGTTAAACTCACTGGAATAGCCAAGGAATTAACGATATGTAAGAGAGCAATGGTAACCGCTGTAGCTAGATAAAACCAGATCGCTACATACATATGACGCTCCCTTCTTTTAAATAAAGTTCCTATTAGGTTGGCAGAGAAAATAACCCAAACTACCGCAATGGCGATATCAATAGGCCATTCTAACTCAGCATATTCTTTTGATGAGTTCATGCCTAAAGGCAATGTGATGGCTGCGGAAAGAATGATAAGTTGCCATCCCCAGAAGTGGATCCAGCTAAGTACTTTGCTAAACATGGCGGCTTTGGTAAGACGCTGAAGCGAATAATAAATACCTGCAAACATACCATTTCCTACAAAAGCAAAAATGACGGCATTGGTATGCAAGGGTCTCATTCTACCAAAAGAAGTGTAGGGTAGATTAAAGTTGGCAGCCGGATAAAATAGCTGAATGGAAGCGGTTAATCCCGCCAGCATCCCCACAATTCCGAAAACTACCGTGGCTATCATAAAGGCCTTGACGATCTTATTGTCGTAGTAAAATCCTTCTAGAGATTCGCCAGCATTGGCTGTGGTAACATTCAAATTCATAAACAGTGTTTTGTGTTTAATTATCGGATGTAAAACTAGAGCCAGATGCTTTTGGGAAACATGATGGGTTGCTTATGCATTTATGACATTGCTCATGTTTTTAACTGTGAGGTATTCAAAACTCGCAACGAAAGACATTAAGAGTAATTTGAATTCTTTGTAATTGGGTCTGAAATCACCCATTTCTAGTTTAAAGTATCGCTGGTCTTTGAACGTTTCTTTATCTAGTTTGGCGTGTTCTGTTTGGTCGTGATGGATAGCGTTTAGCTCTTCAATTAATCGCGTGGTGAGTGTTTTGAAGTGGGTAGAGTCCTGTGCAAGCTCTGCCACTTTCAAACTTTTTGTACTGTCGCCAATCGTTTCTTTTTTTAATTTATTTATTGTTTTAATAAAGAAATTGACCTCTTCTTGAACCCGTAATAGTTCGCCTTTATAGGCACTTAATTCTTCTGAGGTGCTAATTGTTCTATTGTTGTCGTTTACGGTTCGCATGATATTTCTGTTTAAGTAGATCTAATGTCGTACTAAGCAAAAGAAGTAATCATGAGGTTTATAAGGCTCGCTTATGAGTATCGTCAGGTTTGGAAACCTTCGGTTAAGGTATGCTTTCGTATCGTTTTTTTTGGATTTGGATTATTTTAGAAAAAGAACGGTCAGTTGTAGGTTTGTATTCCGTTTGCAGAAAGGAAGTGTGTGGTCAATCGTCACCCAGTATTCGCATGGCGGGTGTTTCTGTGTCGTCAAACTGCCCATCATCGGTTGCCCAGAAAAATGCTAAAAGGAAGCCTCCGGCTACTAATAAGGCTAAAATAACAAGCAAGATAATAACAGACATAGTTTAAATAAGTTTAAGTTTTTTGGCGGTAATATGTGTTAAGAGTATGGAAAACAATACCACAGAAATAGAACTTAATGGCATAAATATGGCCGCTAAAATAGGAGATAGTTTACCCGTAACTGCCCAACTGATACAGATGAAATTATATATCAAAGATAGTAAAAAGCTGATTTTGACAATGTTTACTGCATTTTTACTAAATGATAAAAATTGGGGTAGTAAGGTAAATTGCTGTGCATCTAAAATGGCATCTGAGGCTGGAGTAAATGCTTGCGTGTTTTCAGAAATAGCTATGCCTACATTGCTTTGACCCAATGCACCCGCATCATTAAGCCCATCGCCTATCATCATAACATTTTTGTTTTCTTTTTGGCGTTCCGCAATGAAATCTAACTTCTCTTGTGGCTTTAGCCCAAAATGTAGGTGCTCCTCAGAGAAAAAAGTTTTTAAATCTGTTCGGTCTTTACTGTTATCTCCAGATAAAAGTTGCATTTTATATCCTTTGTTGATTTGGATCAAAACGTCTCCTAGACCTAACCTATAGCTAGGTTTGATGAGAAAATATCCTTTCAGTTTGTTATCTATTTTCAAATAGACAGAAGCGTTTGGTGCCCTTTGAAATTCTGCAAGATATAGGAAATCTGCATGACCTAGTTTTATTTCATGGCTGCCAATGTTAGCTTCTAAACCGGCTCCTTTATGCTCAAAAAAGTAATCGGTCTTTAAGGTTTTAGACGTGGATAAATCTGAAAAAATTATTTTACTGATAGGATGCAAGGAAAGGCTTGTAATACTTTTTAACAGTATTTTTTCTTCCTCACTTAGTTGCTCACCAGAATAGCTTATTTCGGATGAACTATTCTTGGTAAGTGTGCCCGTTTTGTCAAAAACCAATTCGTTTATTTCAGACATTCGCTGTATTACTTCTGGGTTTTTGACATAGAATTTATTCCTACCAAAAATATTCATGACTGCTCCCATAGTGAATGGCATGGAAAGCGTAAGAGCACAAGGGCAGGCCACCATAAGCACAGCTGTAAGAGCGGGCCATACCAAAGTAGGATCGTGAAACTGCCAGTAAAGGCCAGTAACAGTTGCTATAGCTAGTGTAATATAAGTGAAATACTTACTAAAGGCAGCCGAAAATCGGGTGTCTACTTTGTTTTTTTCTTTTTGAAGCGATGCATTATTCCAAAGCTGCGTCAGGTAGCTTTGAGATACTTCCTTTTGAATTTTTAAGCTTATGTTATCTCCTTTTTGTCTTCCCCCGGCATAAATAAGTTCGCCTTCGTTTATCCTTACAGGCTCGCTTTCTCCTGTTACGAAACTATAATCAATAAAAGCTTTTCCGCTTAAGAGTGTAGCATCTGCCGGTACAAGCTCTTCATGATGAATGAGCATAGTTTCTCCCTTTTGAAGACTTTCTACACTCTTGTAGCTGGTAGATTTTCCTGTGATAACCTGGATGGCTAGTGGGAAATATGATTTGTAGTTTCTTTCGAAAGATAGGAATTCAAATGTTTTGGTTTGTGTCCATTTTCCTATCAAAAGAAAGAAAACGAGTCCGGCCAAACTATCCCAATAGGCACCTCCGTGGTTAAAGAAAGTTTCATAAAGACTTCTGAAAAACAAAGCTGAAATTCCTAAAGAAATAGGAATGTCCACACTTAGGACGTCAGTGTTTTTAAGAATAAGCTCTTTAATGGAAATAAAGGCACCTTTAAGATAATCTGCTGCTCCATAAAAAAAAACTGGAAGAGCCAGCAGCACATTAAGGTATAGGAAAAAAGACTGGTACTGTGAATCTACGGCGTTATCTAAGTCTAGGTTAAAGTATTCCGGAAAACTGAGCAGCATAATGTTTCCAGCACAAAAGCCAGTAACAGCTATCTGTTTAAGGAGTCTATTCGATTTTTTGGAAACCTGTTTGCTCGTGTTATTTAAAGAAATGAGAGGTTCGTAGCCAAGCGTGGCCAGTAATTCCACTATTTCTTTTAGTGAAGTTATATCTGGTTTGTAGGATAATTCTAGTTCTTTTTTTGTGAAGTTTAGTTTAGAACTGATGACACCGTTTTTGGCTTTATATAAGTTTTCTAAAAGCCAAACGCAAGAGCTGCAATGTACGTCTGGAAGGTATAAGCTAAGCTTGTTAAGGGTTTTGGATTTGAAATCAAGTAGTTGGTCTACAATCTCTTCAATACCCAAGTACTCAAACTGTCCTTGGAAGTTTTTACTTTTCAGGCTTACACCAGAATGTTGATTGAGGTCGTAGTAGGTACAAAGGTTTTTGTCAGATAGGATTTCATACACTGTTTTACAGCCAATGCAGCAGAAGTTCTTGTCGTCAAAGTAAACTCCAGCCTCCTGGCAATCCTCTCCGCAGTGGTGACATATAACTTGTTCTAAAACCTCCGTCATACTATTTAATTATATCCTTACAAATATGGCTATGCTAATATTGGGGATTTCTGCAATTGATCAATTAGAAATATGACTTTGGTCATACTTGTTAAGTTTATAGTAGTCCTTTACGGATTTCCATTCTCCGTTGTGGTCTATATAATTTGTGAAATACATGATGAAAACTGGGGTGTTTTGTTTCAGTTCAACGAGTTGTGGTTTTTGATTCAAGAGGCATTGTGCTAATAAATTTTCGTCGATGGTTTCTTTCGGCTGTAGTAATTTTGCGAGCTCAAGTGGTCTTTCTAATCTAATACAACCGTGACTGTAAAAGCGACTCTCCTTATTAAAAAGTCCAAGACTAGAAGCCGTATGTGGTACATCATGCATGTATACACTATAAGGGTTTTTGATATTTATTTTTAATAAACCTAGTGCGTTGTCACAACCTGTTCCTTGACGGAATTTATAATTGAAGTTTTTAGAATTTAGGGTGTCCCAACGAATTTTTGCAGGATTTATAATCTGATATTTTTCGTTTAGAACCTCAAAATTATTTCGATCCAAATAAGTTATATCCTCTTTTACTTTAGGTAAGATTTCGTTTACCGCAATGTTTCTTGTGGCGGTCCAATAGGGGTAAACCACGAGGGCGTCTGCTTCCGTAGCTATAATAGGGGTTTTGTTTTTAGAAGTGCCCACTATGACATTCATGGTGAGCCAAGGCTGGTTATTTTTATAGAAAATAAGCTCATTAGAGGCTACATTAATGAATATAAATGAGGAATGTTCAAATCTATTGACCCATCTGAAAAAGTTTTGGAATTCGGCTAATTTGTAATAATCTGGATGAAATTTGTATTGTAGGCTAGCGGTGTATTCTGAAAAATCTGGGTCTAAATGGCTCATTAAAGGGCTAAGGGAAGAGTTTCTTGAAGCTACTTTTAACCATTGGTTTACATTGGTACTGTCTAATCTTTGTGTTAAGGCATTATAAGAAAGGAGTTTAGGTTGATGGCCAAAGTAAGATTTAAGAGCGAGTTCTCTCAAGTTGTCTTTCTGATTGAATTCAATATTTCTATCAAGGGCGAGTTGTGATAATTCATCTTGCCCGAGGGCCATGAAATGGACAATAAAGAATAGGAAAAGAAGATGCTTCATATAAAGCAAATAAAATCTAGCTTGAGCTAGATTATTATATGGGTCAACATATTCCTTTATGATAATGCTCATAAAGAGAACTCTTTATAGTCTCGCCCTTTGCGTTTATTGAATTTCAACCATTAAAAGCCCCTCGTAATTATGTCGAACTCACATTGGTTTTAGGTAACCTCACTATTGGTAAGTAAGCTTACTTAGATAGAAAACTTGTTTAGAGTAGACGGCACTATTTTGTTTCAATGTTTGAATTCCATAAGCCAAAAAAGCTTGGCCATACCAGGCAGAAAGCTCACTTTGCGAGGTTTCAAGCACTTTTTTGTCCTCACTTTTTAGCACTAATGGCAGTTCTTCTATGGTTTGTGCATTTTTATCTAAAATGGAAGTTTTGATTATTCCTTCATCGGGATAGGCTAAAATATATTTATCTCCAACTACTGAAAACTGAACTTTGTGGTCTAGCGTTCTACTTTCCAAATCCTTAAGGCTTATACTATTATCCCAAAGCAATTTACCATTCTTGTCAAAATTCAGAATGAGTGCATGCGTATATCTGAAGTTATTGTAAGTGTAATAATTGTTATCTCCCCATCTATAATTTCTGCCGAGGGAATTTAAATTAGAAACATAGTTTTTATACTCGGGATAAAAAACTTCTGCCATGATGGTCATACCATCTGGGTTTTCTGTAGGGTCTTGGATAATGAGTCTTTGTCTTAATTTAAAATCTTTCCCTTTTAAGTTCTTCTTTCTTATTTTTGAGGCTACCCTGTTTTGTCTTTTTTCAGGCATATAACTTAAGAAATTTTCCAAATCCACAAAGTCATAATATTTGGTTTCTTCATTTTTACTTAGGGAATGCGTATAAAAACCAACCGAATAATCGGAACAGTTGTCGGCATAATTTCCGGCTAAAACATAATCCCCGTTAGGGATTTGGATCAATCGGCCGTTTAAGGGTAGTTTGTTCTTTTCGCCCAGTATTTTCTCACCAATTATTTTGCCGTCGTAGTCATATACTTTTAGGAAAAGCTTACAGTTCTTGGAGTTTTTCAATAAAACATAAACCAACCCTTCGTCTGAGTTTACCTCTATATTGTTGATTTTTACGTTGTTGGAGTGTATTTCTGGTAAGACTTTGGAGGTGTTGGCAAAGAGATTTACCATTTCTACTACGGGTCTGTCATTATACCTTCCTCCAATCAATGCCTTACTTTTTAATACGGAAAAAAGATCAATATCCATTCGTGTCAACAGGCTGGTTTCAGAAACTACATAGTCACCTGTAATTATGTCTAGTCTTAAGATGAAAATACCCTGTTTTTCCTCTTCTCTAAAAAGGCAGTATAAGAAGTCTTTACTTTCGTAATACTTAACCAGCTTGTAGAGAAATCCCGGTTGATAGGTATTAGACCACACGTGATTAAGCGTGGTGTCGTATTTTATGAAATTGATTTGAATATCTCGTCCAAAATTATTGGCTTTGCTATCTAAAAGTATAACGCCTTTCTCTTTGAAAGAGATAACATTAAATTCATCATTCTGGGAGCTATTAAGTTCAATGTCCACCCTCTTTTCCGTGACCAATTGTGCCGAGGTATTAAATGCCAATGATAGGAGAGAAAGCCCTAAGAAAATTTGATGTAGAAATCCCTTTTGTGTTAAAAATGCCCGTTTTTGTGTTCTTTTCAATGCCATCTATAGCTTTATCTTTTTCCTAGGTTTATCACTTCTAAATTAGTGATTTTTTTATTCCCTACTGTCATTTTAAGGGCATATCGTTCTTTGTGAAACCCTTGTTTCCCTGCGGCTCCTGGGTTTATAAAAACTATCCCGTTATCCCTATCTTTTATGATGGCTTTTTGATGAGAGTGCCCACATATCAGAACATCTATGGCTTCGGTCTTTAGGATTTCTTTAGTGGCCTTATTATAGGTCGGGGGTTTTCCTGCGATATGTCTTAATAAAAAACGAAGTCCTTCCAATTCTATTACTTCATTTTCTTTTAATTTCCACGTTAATTCTTTGGTGTCAATGTTACCAAATACGGCAATCACGGGTTTAATGGCCTCTAGTGCGAAAAGCACTTCTTCTGTTCCTATATCTCCCAAGTGCCAGATTTGGTCGCAGTCTGAAAAGTGATTTGAAATTTCTGGGTCTAAATAACCGTGTGTGTCAGAAATAAGACCAATGAGCGACATAATAACTAGTATTTAACTTTTATGCCGTGGTATTCTTCCATTTCTTGGTAATCTTTTCTTAACGGATAACCAACCCAATCGGCAGGCAATAGTATTCTTCTTAAGTCTGGGTGCTCTAAGAAGTTAATACCAAGAAGGTCAAAAGCCTCACGTTCGTGCCAGTCGGCCGTTTTCCAAACTCCTGTAAGGGTTGGTACACTTGGCAGTGTTTCGTTTTCTTCTGGATTTCTATTGATAATCAATTTAATAATAAATGATTTTTCAAATGGAATAGAAGTTAGGTGATACCAAAGTTCCATGGAGTTTGCTTCAGGGCCATTGTCAATAGCGGTAATGCAATTTAAAAAATCGAAGTAAAATCGTGGGTCTGTATGTAAGAACGCACAGATTTTAGGAAGATTATCTTTGTCAATAATGACATAGGGTTGAATGGCTGTGGCATTGGTATCCAGAATAGCCTCCGAACCAAAATTGGTGCTTATAGCTGTGGCAATATTTTCAAACGATGAAAAATCCATTTAGTTTTTTTGGGCTAAAAGGTACAAAACCGCCATTCTAACTGCCACACCGTTTTCCACCTGATTAAGTATAATGGAATGTTCAGAATCCGCAGCATCTGAGCTCAATTAGATCGGAAGAGCACAC
>NZ_JBSRVI010000064.1:0-10800 GCF_055134445.1 Arcticibacterium sp. | reverse complement strand
GTCCATTAAGGCAACTTCAAGCGGAGGGGTTCTTAGGTATTCCGCCCAAGTAGGTAGGTTCTGCATAATAATGGCAGAAATATCTCCAACCTCTGTTCCATTATTGAATGGATTGCTTTGCAGTGAGCCTCCGATAGATAGCCCTTTCCCATCAAATAGTTTGGCATCTGGCTTTTCAGCGAGATATAGGGTAATTAGATCTTTCCCACCCTTATAATGGCAGCTTTCTAAAGAATCTTCAGAAACTGGAATGTATTTACTTTTGGCGTTGGTCGTACCAGAAGACTTTGAAAAAAGATTAATATTCCCTGGCCATATGACGTTTTGCTCACCTTTGAGCACACGTTCTATATTCGGATAAAAATCTTCATAAGTGACTATTGGAACTCGATCTTGAAATTGAGAAATGGAGACAATGTCCGCAAATCCGTTGATTTTACCGAATTCAGTTTTTCTAGCCTTGTAAATAAGGCTTCTAAATTCTTGATCTTGAGTGTCGTGCGGGTTGTTTATAAATTCGTTAATACGCTCAATTCGGCGTTTTATAAAGAAGCCCAGGATTTCATTTAGAACGCTCAAAGTAAATATTGACTTTTAAAAAGTTCAAATAAAAGAGATTTCAAGCGTATTACAAATTTTTCGCTCTATTCGGATAATCCGTGATTAAACCATCGCAACCCATATCTTTAACGGTTTGCATTTCTTTAAAATCGTTGACTGTCCATGGAATGACCTTAATACCAAGGAAATGCAATTTTTTAACCTTGTTTGAATTGAGATGGTGAAAGTAAGGACTCCAAATATCAGGCTTAAATCCTAGCTTATTTATATTTAAATCAATGTCATTATCGTCATAAGGTTCAATTAATGCTGACAGTGAAACTTTTTGATATTCACCCGCATTAATTCGGGAATACCAATATTTAAGGATATTGAAGTCAAAGCTTTGAATAGTTACTCTTTCGGGCTCTAAATATTTGAAGATTACATCATGTGCCAAGTCAGAGAACTCTGCTACCTCTGGCTGAGAAATTCGATATTCTTCAGGAAGACTTTTTAATTCAATATTGTACTTTAAGGGGGCTATACCCTTACTTTTAGCATACTTTTCTGCTTTTTTTATGACTGTCTTAAGAAGGGGCTTATAGGCTTTTGTTTTTTTCTGTTCTGGGTAAGCTGGATGCCCTCGCAAACCCACATCATACTTTTTTATTTCGGCATAGGTAAGTTCATAAGTGTTTCCTTTATTATCCCCAGTAATTGGTTTACCGAAAGGGTCGGTTGAAATGTCTGGATTAAAATATGGGTCATGAGACACTACCACCTTTTTGTCTTTTGAAATTACAATATCCAATTCCAAAGTTTCGATACCTTCGTCAATAGCCCGTATAAAAGCTGGAACAGTATTTTCGGGCATAAGTCCTCGAGCACCTCTGTGTCCTTGAATTTCAAATCGCTTTTGCTGTGCCATGATAGCTGTGGAGGTAAGGAATAGAGTACAAAAGGCTAAAAGCCAATTTTTCATTTTGGTTAATTCTAGTGATGAACATGCGTTTACATGCAATTTACTAATGCTTTTAGAAATAAATGTTACTTTTCATAAATACCTTTCACATTATGGGTTGTTCTTTGAAAGGATTAATACTTAATTTTGACGGACTTGTGAAATTTTTAATTTTAAAGGATGCAAATCAAAGAAATATTGGCCCTAGAGCCAAAGGAGCAAGAGGTTGTAGTTAAAGGCTGGGTTCGTACCAAAAGAGGGCAGGCTACGCTTTCTTTTGTAAGCATAAATGATGGCTCTACCATCAATAATATTCAAGCGGTAGTGGACGGAGAAAAGGTCTCTGAAGAAATAATGAAAAGGGTAAGCTGTGGAGCTTGTGTAAAAGTAAAAGGTAAGCTGGTAGCATCTTCAGGTTCCGGTCAGAATGTAGAGTTAGTGGCAGAGGAATTGACAATTTATGGAGAAGCAGATGAATCTTATCCTATTCAACCCAAAAAACATAGCTTAGAATTCTTAAGAGAGAAAGCTCATTTAAGGTTTAGAACAAGTACTTTTTCTGCTGTTTTTAGAGTAAGGCACGCTTTATCATTTGCCGTACATCAATTTTATAACGAAAGAGGTTTTTTTAACCTTCATACCCCTATAATAACGGCTTCCGACGCCGAAGGTGCAGGCGAGATGTTTAGAGTGTCTACTTTTGAGCCAAATAAAGCACCACTTAACCAGGAAGGAGAGGTAGATTTTAAAGAAGACTTTTTTGGTAGAGAAACTTCTTTGACTGTCTCTGGTCAATTGGAAGGTGAACTGGGTGCTTTGGCACTTTCTAAAATTTATACTTTTGGCCCTACTTTTAGAGCGGAAAATTCAAATACCACAAGACACTTAGCAGAATTTTGGATGATTGAGCCAGAAGTGGCTTTCCACGATTTGAAGGATAATATGGATTTAGCAGAGGATTTCATCAAATATGTGATTAAATCTGCTTTAGAAAATTGTAAAGAAGATTTGGCTTTTCTGGATACCCGTTTTCAGAATGAAGATAAAACCAAACCACAGTTAGAGAGAAGCGAACATACCTTATTGGAAAAACTGGACTTTGTACTGGCAAATGATTTCGCCAGAATTACCTATACAGAAGCCATTGAAATATTGTTGAACTCAACACCTCATAAGAAAAAGAAATTTAAATTTCCGGTAGAGTGGGGCATAGACTTGCAGTCTGAGCATGAGCGTTTCTTAGTAGAGAAACATTTTAAAAAGCCCGTAATTTTGACCGATTACCCCAAAGGCATTAAGGCTTTTTATATGAAGCAAAATGACGATGACAAAACTGTGGCAGCCATGGATGTGCTTTTTCCTGGAATAGGGGAAATGATAGGAGGTTCTCAAAGAGAAGAAAGCTTAGAAAAGCTAAAACGCAGAATGAAGGAGATGGAAATTGACGAAGAGAACCTTTGGTGGTATCTTGATACTAGGAAATTTGGGACAGCCCCTCATTCTGGTTTTGGATTGGGTTTTGAGAGGTTAGTTCAGTTTGTAACTGGAATGGGGAATATCAGAGATGTAATTCCTTTCCCAAGAACGCCTGGCAATGTTGAGTTTTAGGTTTAAATTCTTTTAGGTTCATAAAATAGACCGTATTGACATTTAGAAAGTAGTACTTTAGCTTAAAATAGTATCGAAAAAGTAATTAAATGCTTATCCCTTTATTAGTTTTCATAGGTCTTATCGGAGCCAATGTTATCATCAGTGTTTATCTTGAACGTAAAGTTTCTGCGTTTATACAGGATAGATTAGGACCGATGGAGGTGGGAAAGTGGGGTTTACTTCAACTTTTTGCAGATTTAGTTAAGCTCTTGCAAAAGGAAGATGTAGTTCCAAGTGCGGCCGATAAAAGACTATTTAAGTTTGCTCCTAAGTTGATTTTTATGGCCATTTTTGCTGGTTTTGCTGTTTTACCAGTTACTTCAACTTTACAAGGGTCAGCAGCACAAACAGGTGTGTTCTTTATATTGGCTATTGTAAGTCTTGATATAGTGGGCATTTTAATGGCAGGCTGGGCATCCAGTAATAAGTATTCACTTTTAGGTTCTATGCGTTCTGTAGCACAGATAGTGTCTTATGAAGTTCCTCTAGGTTTAAGTGTATTATGCGTTGTGGTGATTACTCAAACCTTAGATTTACAGGAAATCTCTTTTCAGCAAGGACTTTTTTCACCGGAGACTAATTATCTTTTTGGAATTAAAAAATTGGGTATAGATGTAAGCCAAGTAGGGGGCTTTTTAACATGGAATATTTTCAGGAATCCTTTTCTGTTAATTGTTTACGTGATTTTCTTCATTGCTACATTGGCAGAAACCAATAGAGCTCCTTTTGATTTACCAGAAGCGGAATCTGAGTTGATTTCAGGTTATCATACGGAATATAGTGGATTTAGGTTCGCCATTATTTTCTTGGCGGAATATGGTATAATGCTCCTAGTTTCTATTCTTGGGGCTGTGTTGTTCTTAGGAAGTTGGAATTCTCCTTTACCAAATATGGGTAACTTTAAGTTGGCCTTATGGACTACCGGAGAGCCAGGTAGCATAAGCTCATATTTATGGGGAGCTTTCTGGTTATTTTCCAAAGCTTACGCAGCCATTTTTGTGATGATGTGGATTCGCTGGACTTTGCCTAGGTTAAGAATGGACCAGCTCATGTATTTGTGCTGGAAAGTATTAACACCATTTTTATTGGTATTACTACTCATCTCAACCGTGTGGAGAGTATTCATGGTTTACTGAAAAACTAGAAACCAATGCCACAAAATATTTCAAAACAGCTAGAAATTGCTATTCTAAGCCTTTCTCAAAAGGAAAAGGACAGGCATTTATTACGATTAATATCCAAGAATAATCTTTTGCGGGAGCAGATGCAGTTTACTTTGCTAGAAGATGAAAGTGATTTAACTTGGCGAAGAGAAGAATTAGTAGATTTGATGAACCAGCTTTTCGATAGGAAATCTTCTTATCCTGGTGTTTTATTGAAAGATATACGAATGGTGAGTGCTAAAATTACATGGCACAGGAGAGTTACAAAAGATAAGTATGGTGAAGCTGAGCTTGCCATTTATTTGCTGGAGAAAATATTGAATAATCATCAAAATCAAATTGCCAAAGCTCATAAAAAGGCGGATAGTTTGAGGGTTTATTTGGTAAGGAAGGCCATAGCTGTAATCAAGTATATTAATGCTCTTCATGAAGATTTTCGGATTGATTTTATTGACAGATTGGACAAGGTTTTGAGTCAATTACATACTTTTGAAACCAAATATCCAGCTTCGCTTTTAGACTTACCCAAAGCATTGCCTCAGAATGACTAAACCTTTACTCGTTATAAAATTTGGAACCTCTGCCATTAGTAATAAAAATGGAGAGCCAGATAAAAAAATAATTGCACAAATAGCCCTAGAGGTGAGTGAGTTACATAAAACGCATCATGTTGTTTTGGTATCTTCAGGAGCTGTGGGTGCAGGCAAAAAGTTCATCACCAAATATGATGGGAGTATAGCCAAAAGAAAGGCTGCTGCGGCCATTGGTAATCCAAGATTAATAATAAAATATAATCAAGCTTTTGAAAAGCATGGTATTCAAGTGGCACAGAGCTTGTGCGAAAGAAGGCATTTTGCGAATAGGGAATTGTTTTTAGAGCTTAAAGAAACTTACCAAGAGCTATGGGAAAACGGTATAATTCCTATTGCAAACGAAAACGATGTGGTTTCCGATAGAGAGCTAAAGTTTTCGGATAATGACGAACTGGCCACGCTTATTGCTGCTGGTTTTGGGGCTTCACATTTAATGATTGCCACAGAGTCGGGTGGTTTATTGGATAAGAATAAGAATCTTGTGAATCATGTGGCGGTCATAGATGACGCCGTTATGGACTTAGTGGATACCAGTAAATCTGCATTAGGTACTGGTGGAATGTCCTCGAAACTGACCTTTGCTAAACTGGCTAATAAAATGGGGATTAAAGTGACCATTTTTGGTATAAAAGAGGGTCAAGGTGGGATCTTAAAATCATTTGAACAAAAAGAAGGAACCACTTTTGATGCCAATAATATTAATCTTTCTGCTAGAAACAAATGGCTTTTAAGTGGTGGTTTAACAACCGCAAAGTTAATGCTTGACAAAGGTGCAGTAAAGGCTATTAAGAAAAGGAAAAGTCTTTTGGCGGTAGGTATAATGAGTGTTTCTGGCGTTTTTGGAAAAGGGGAGGTTGTAGAATTGGTTGATGAATTTAACGGTGTTATTGCGATAGCCAGAAGTAGAGAAAACTCTTCTTCTTTACAAGAAAAGCCACAGAAGTTAATTGTGGCTCATGCAGATGACATTGTTTTGGTTTAGCATTTATTGATATATAAAAACTAAAGGCATGGGGTATTAACCTCCTGCCTTTTTTGCTGCATACCCCTCCGAAATCAATAGGTTTAAAATTTTGTCACGATGGTCGCCTTGGATCAATATCTCACCATCTTTAACGGCCCCACCAGCTCCACAAGCATTTTGAATTTTTTTCTTTAATACAGCCAAATCGAAGTCGTTTCCTTCGAAATCTGCTATTCTAGATACTACTTTATTTCCGCCCTTTCTATCTAACCACACTTTGAGTTTCTGAGTAGAATTATCAGGGGTGAAAATGTCTGAATTATCTTCATTAAAGGAGTAGTCTGGATTTGTGGAATAAACCACACCACTTCTTTTTTTATTCTTGTTGCTCATATTTTTATTCTTAAAGATTTTTCTCTGATGGAGATTTTGATCTTATTGGTGTCTAACCATTTTGGCTCTCCATCATAATGTATTAATGCTTTATCTTCTGTGAGAAGGTTAAAGGTCTTTTCTCTATAGTATTCTACAAATTTAGACTCTTTAATCTTTTTTCGAAAAAGTTTTTGTGCAAGATTAAGCCCTTGAAGTTTTGGATGGTCTTTAATAATGCAGCAGTCTAAAAGACCGTCACTAATACTTGCTTCAGGAGTAATATAGGCGTTATTGCCAAATTGTGAAGCATTTCCGAAGGAGATGGAGAATATTTTGTAATCGGAATTATTGAATTTGATTTTTAGGGGCTCAAAATTGAAATAGGAGCCTAATCCCGCTCTGACATAATTTTTAAAACCCCTACCGGCTATTTTTGAAAAATTTTCAGCAGCAAGGGCATCAAAACCTATGCCTGCCGTACATAAAAAGGGAATGTCGTTTATTAGACCAGTGTCTATTTCTATGATTTTACCTAAGTTAATTCTTTGAATACAAGTTTTTTCATCATTAAAAATACCAAGATGCCTTGCCAGACCATTTCCAGAGCCTTTAGAAATAAGGTTTAATACGGTTTTGGTATGAATTAATTGGGAGGCTATTTCATTAATGGTACCATCTCCACCTACGGCTACTATTTCCTCAATACCCTCTTTTAGGAAAGATTTCACTATTTGGGTGGCATGCTGTGGTCTTTCGGTATATCTGATGATCGGATTATAGTTATCTTTAGAAAGATAAAGGTCTATATTTTTCTCCAGCGTTGATTTTTTACGATCTGTGCCAGAATTTGGATTAATTACAAAAAGGATGTCTTGTTTTGACAATTTTGAAAGTATAATTTTGCTTGAGAAAATTTAACAATAATAAGATGGAATCCAATAAAATACCTGTAGGATCAGAATATAAATTTACATTTAGCTTTAGTCAACAGCAGGTCAATGACTTTGCAGAACTTACTGGCGATCACAATCCCATTCATACGGACCCAGAATATGCGGCAACTTCGCGTTTCGGAAAATGCATTATTCATGGACATTTAGGAAGCAGTGTTTTTACAAGGTTTTTAGGTACAAACAAACCAGGAGGAGCGGGTTCTATTTACTTAAAACAAGAAACAGAATACCTTAGGCCTATGTTCGTGGACAAAGAGTATGAAGTTGTTTTTAAAGTAATGAGCATTAAGGAAGGCAAGCATATCGCAGAAATAGCCACAGAGGTTTATGATCCAGAAACTAAGAAAATTACGATTAGAGGTATTGGGACATTGAAAAACACCGAATTATACTAAAACGCATATAAAATAAAAGTTCCGGAGGACGACCTTCGGAACTTTCAAGTTTCTTCGTGAGATTCACAATAGGGAATTACATTCCTTCATTCTTCATGTCCTGTACTTCACTTCTTGTAGCTTTTGCAAAAACAGCAAGGTCTTGCATTCCTTTTCTTACTCGTGTGCCAGCAGCTTTGTTCTTCTTATCATAGAATTTTTCGAAATCATCTTGCATAGAAGCCACTAGGTCTGTTAGTTCTTGATACTTACTCATGGAAAAAAGGGTTATTTTAAATTATAATTTAGTTTAACTGTACGCAAGATATATTAAATCTGGAATAATTCTAAAAATTCAACAAAAAATATAACACATAAATACCCTTAGAGAACAGTTTAGGGCATTTATGTGCTAATTTCGGTAGTTTTTTTTTAACGATTCTAGTTTCTAGTTTTCGTCATTCCCGAAGTATTCTCCAGCCTTAAGTTTTCTTTGAACTTCTTCGAAACATTTCATAGTAAAATCTACGTCTTCCAAGGTATGAGAGGCTGTTGGTATTATTCTTAATAGAATAACTCCTTTAGGAACCACCGGATATACTATGATAGAGCAGAATACATTCATATTCTCTCTCATGTCTCTAATGAGGTTTGTAACCACACTTAAATTATAATCTCCATGAAGGAAAACTGGTGTTACGCAGCTTTCAGTTACGCCAATATCAAAACCTCTATCTCTAAAGCCTTTTTGCAAAGCTCTTACGATTGTCCAAAGGTTTTCTTTAAGCTGCGGATTAGTTCTTATAAGCTCTAAACGCTTTATGGCACCTTTGACAAAAGCCATAGGAAGGGCTTTGGCGTAAGTCTGAGAACGCATGTTGTATTTAAGATACATAATGATCTCCTTATCTGCTGCTACAAATGCCCCAATCATTGCCATTGATTTGGCGAATGTAGAGAAGTGTATATCCACGGCATCTTGAACACCATAATGCTCTGGTACACCAGAACCCGTTTCTCCCATGGTACCAAATCCATGAGCGTCATCTACTAATAATCTGAATTTGTATTTCTTCTTTAACTCCGCAATTTTATCTAGTGCTCCAACTGCACCAGACATTCCAAAAACACCTTCAGTAACCACTAAGATTCCACCTTCTTGTTCTTCTGCCACTTTGGTAGCACGAATAAGGTTTTTCTCAAGGCTATCCATGTCATTATGCTTGAAGGTATATGTTTTACCTCCTTTTGCACGGTGTAATCTTACACCATCAATAAGGCATGCGTGACTTTCGGCATCATAAACAACAATGTCTTTAAAGTCCACCATCGCTTCAACTGCAGACATTACGCCTTGGTATCCATAGTTTAAAAGGAATGCATCCTCTTTTCCTACATATTCAGCGAGCTGTCTTTCTAGTTCTTCATGAAGATCTGTATTACCGGTCATCATCCTAGCTCCCATTGGGTAGGCTAGGCCAGTTTCAGCAGCAGCTTCCGCATCTGCCTTAAGTACTTCTGGGTGATTAGCTAGGCCCAAATAGTCATTTAATGACCAGTTAAGCATCCTAGTTCCACCGAAATTCATAAAAGGTCCTAGAGGACCTGTAAGTTTAGGGAAAGAATAGTAATGATGAGAATAATGTGCTTGGGAGCCAATAGGTCCCATATTATTTACTACTTTTTCAAAGATATCTTTTACCATTAACCTTTGGTTTTAGAATTAATTTACTTGTTTCGCCTCAATGGGCGTTAAAAAGGTTCACAAAATTAAGGATTTATATTGAATTCTAAAATTATACTATTCTAAGAAAATTTACATATTATGATTTCTATCATAGGATTTTACTTATAAAATCACCTTAGGGGATTACACAGCATTTCCTGACTAGGAATTATTTTGAAAATAATTTTCAAATGTAACTTATTGAGTATGAATAAGTATGCCTTACAAAGGGTGAAATGTTTCAAAAAAACTTAAAATTATTTTGAAATCTATTTGACTTGTAAAAAACAATTGCTGTATATTTGCACTCCGTTTCGGCGACAAAGAGGGATGGGTGAGTGGCTGAAACCACCAGTTTGCTAAACTGACGTACCAGCAATGGTACCGCGGGTTCGAATCCCGCTCCCTCTGCAAAGAGTGTTTGGGTTACAAATTGGTCACTCAAACAGGAAATAGGAAACACCATCGGGGTGTAGCGTAGCCCGGTCATCGCGTCTGCTTTGGGAGCAGAAGGTCGCAAGTTCGAATCTTGCCACCCCGACAAAGAGCTCAAGAGAAATCTTGGGCTCTTTTGTTTTTAATCCATAGTAACTTTTTCTGGATCCCCGATTCTTGGTTTGATCCTATATTTAGCGTATCCTTTTGTCTTAGTAAATATTCATTAAAATAATAAATCGCAAATAAAATTTAGGCATTTGTGGACATTTATATCCATTATCATTTTAATAGTGTGCCTTTTTCTACATACGTATATGGACATGGGGTTTTTATAGAGAAAATATGCCTTTTCTTGAATATTGGTTTTGTACAAAAAGAGCAATACGTAAATTTGAAATAAGGCTAGGTAAAGAAGGGAAGGTTAAAAGTAAATTCTAAAGTGAAGTCTTGGCGATTTTATTTCTAGAAACCGAAAATAGAAAGCGTAATTGGAAAATGCAGATTGAGTACAAATTGTAGCTTTTTTCGTCATTTTACCGCAAAACCATAGCCTTTTATGATTTAAAACAAAAAAAAAGGACTGGAACAAAATGTTCCAGCCTTTCCCGCTACTAAATCCACACAACTTTTATTTTTAATATTTTTGTTTTCTTTTGGCTTCTTTACTTGCTCAAAGGTATAACCTGCATTCAATTCACGCAAGTATTTTTTTAAAAAATAACTGATTTTTATCTCAGAAATGTGATATTGTTACAATTAGGCGTATATATACTTACGTAAATAAGGTGTTTAGACATCTATTTTCTGTATTTCAATTTAAAATTAAGACAATTTCAATCAATTATTGTTTCTTTTTTATAAAACGCAGGACTTTCTATGTCCTAGACTTAATACAGGGGCTACTGCTTGCTTGCAAAAGCGAACCACCACCATGGTATTGGCTAATTTATACTTTTGGTACTATTAATATATTTGGCATCAATTTTCAAATATAAGTGGGCTTTGATCTGAATGAATGATGATTAAGTGGCTTGTATCGAGCTGGTTGCACACATTTAAC
>NZ_JBSRVI010000063.1:0-16321 GCF_055134445.1 Arcticibacterium sp. | reverse complement strand
CTAACGCTCGGATTTTTTCCAAGTCAATGCAGTATAGGGCTATGTGCTGTATAGAAGGCATATTAAATGATATCTTTTAATACCGATAAATTTATTTCTGAATAATCGTTGATGTGAAAATCGCAGGGTGGCAATTCTTCTTTGGCATGACTGCTTAAAACCCCCACTACCTTCATTCCCGCATTTATAGCCGCAGAAACGCCAGAATAAGAATCTTCAAAAACCAGACAATTTGCGGGCTCCACACCAAGGTTTTTGGCAGATTTCAAATAAACTTGTGGATCTGGCTTATGAGCAGTGACATCTTCGGATGCCAAAATAGATTCCATATTAGGACCAAAGCCTACTTTACCCATAATTAAGTCAAGGTTGGCTCTTGGTGCAGATGTAGCCACCCCCGTTTTAAAACCTTCCGCTTTCAGTAGATTTAACCAATCCATATATCCACCGATGGTGACGACATGTTCCGCATAAATTTCTCTAAAAAGCCCTTCCTTCTCTTCTTCCATCTGTTTAAACTCCTCTCCAACGACCTCTCTGCCTAAGAAATGCTTTAAAATGTAACTATTGCTTTTACCAAACATATGTTCCGCAAATTCTGCATCCGTAGGGTTTAAATTTCTTTTTTCAAAGAACACTCTGAAAGCTTTGGAGTGATAAGGATTGGTATGGCAAATAACCCCATCCATGTCGAAAATAACGGCCTTTTGTATCATGGAGCAAAGGTAATTATTCCTATTAAATCTGAGGAGATATTTAGCAATACATTCTATCTCCCTTTTGATATGATTATATTTGCCGTTCCTGTCAAAAGACAGGAAAAACATCCGAATTTTTCTTTGCAAAAAAGCATGTCAAAAACTCAAGATATAGGAAATCTAGATCCCAAAAAATACATCATTATCAAAGGTGCCCGTGTACACAACCTCAAGAATGTAGATGTGGCCTTTCAGAGAAACAAATTGACCGTGGTAACGGGTCTATCCGGTAGTGGTAAGTCATCCTTGGCGTTTGACACCCTATATGCTGAAGGCCAAAGAATGTACGTGGAGAGTTTGAGCTCCTATGCCAGACAGTTTTTAGGGCGAATGGAAAAACCCGAAGTTGATTATGTCAGGGGAATTTCTCCCGCCATTGCCATAGAGCAGCGTGTTAGCAGTAGAAATCCACGATCTACGGTAGGTACCACCACAGAAATTTACGATTATCTTAAACTGCTTTTTGCAAGAGCCGGAACTACCATCTCTCCTATTTCTGGGAAAGAGGTAAAGAAAGATAGCGTGAGCGATGTAAGCCATTTTATACATAGTTTTGAAGAAGGCCAAAAACTGATGATTTTCTCTCCCTTAAAAATGGTGGAGGGCAGAACGCTTAAATTAGAATTGGATCTTCTTCTTAAAAAAGGATTTAATCGCGTTTCTATCAAAGGGGATATATACCAGATTGAAGATACTTTAGAAGATGATAAGCTCTTAGCCTCTGCTGAAGACGATGTTTGGGTTCTTATAGACAGAGCCGCCGTAAAATTTGACGAAAAAGGCGAGCCAGACGAAGACAACCTTTTTAGAATCTCGGACTCCATTCAAACTGCTTTTTTTGAAAGCGATGGCGTCTGTGTTGTCCAGATTATGGGCAAACAAACTAAATATTTTTCAGATAAATTTGAACAAGACGGACAGCTTTTTGAAGAACCAAGTGTCAATCTTTTCACCTTCAATAACCCTTATGGTGCTTGTAAGGTGTGTGAGGGTTTTGGAAAAGTTCTGGGTATTGATGAAGACTTGGTTATCCCAGACAAGTCTTTATCGCTTTTTGAAGGAGCCATAGCTCCGTGGCGTTCTGAAAGAATGAGCGATTGGCTGGCTCCATTATTAAGAAATGGCATTCATTTCGACTTCCCCATTCACCGTGCCTACAAAGACCTTACTGAGGAAGAGCAACAATTAGTATGGACAGGAAACGAGCATTTTCAGGGATTGAATGCATTTTTCGTAGATTTAGAAAAGCAAACGTACAAGGTTCAATACCGTGTCATGCTAAGCAGATATCGTGGCAGAACCGTTTGCCCAGATTGTCGTGGCTCTCGTTTAAGAAAAGACGCATCTTACGTAAAAATAGATGGTTTATCTATCACAGATTTAGTCTTAGTGCCTATAAATAAGGCTAGGGTATTTTTTGACGAAATCAAACTAGATGGTAATAAAGCGGAAATTTCCAAAAGAATAATTATCGAAATCACCAACCGGCTAGAATATTTAGACAGAGTGGGTTTAGGATATTTAACACTAAACCGACTCACCTCCTCCCTTTCTGGTGGAGAATTTCAAAGAATAAAACTGGCTACTTCTTTGGGTTCTGCTTTGGTAGGTTCTATGTATATTTTGGATGAACCAAGCATAGGATTACACCCAAGAGATACTCAAAAGCTTATTTCTGTCTTAAAATCTTTGAGGGATATTGGCAACACCGTTATAGTAGTGGAGCACGAAGAAGAAGTCATGAGAGAAGCCGATGAGATTATTGACATTGGTCCAAATGCAGGAAGCTTAGGTGGCGAATTAGTCTTTCAAGGAACTTTTGAAGAAGTTTTAAAAGCAAAAGATAATGACAACGGTTCGCATACCATCAGATTCCTGACTGGAAAAGACCAAATAGAGGTACCAACAAGACGAAGAAAGGCCATAGATTTCTTAAAGATTACTGGAGCCGAAGAAAACAACCTGAAAAACTTAGATGTTAAATTTCCCTTAGGCGTATTGGCCGTGGTAACAGGGGTGAGTGGTTCTGGAAAATCTACACTGGTAAGGAAAATACTCTATCCTGCCCTCTCTAGACAAAAAGGCGAATACACTTCTGACGCAGGAAAGTTTACCGACCTAACGGGTAGTATGAGCAGAATAAACCAAGTGGAAATGGTAGACCAAAACCCGATTGGAAAGTCGAGCAGGTCTAACCCAGTTACCTACATCAAAGCATATGACGCCATACGTGCCCTTATGTCAGACCAGCCTTTAGCCAAGCAACGTGACTATAAACCCGCTTTTTTCTCTTTCAATGTAGACGGAGGAAGATGCGAAGCATGTGCAGGAGAAGGCGAGCAAACCATAGAAATGCAGTTTATGGCAGACGTGAAACTTACCTGTGAAAGCTGCAAAGGAAAGCGTTTTAAACAGGAAGTTCTGGAAGTAAAATACCTAGAAAAAGACATTTCTGATATTCTACACATGACTGTGGATGAAGCTCTGGTATATTTCGAAGGCAACCAGCCAAAACTTTACGAAAAATTATTGCCGCTACAAGAAGTAGGACTAGGATATATTAAACTAGGGCAATCTTCTAATACACTTTCGGGTGGTGAAGCTCAGCGTGTAAAGCTGGCTTTCTTCTTAGGAAAAGGAAACTCTGAGAAAGGAAAAACACTCTTCATCTTTGATGAACCTACTACCGGACTACACTTTCATGATATTCAGAAATTATTGAAAGCTATGAACGCACTAATAGAACAAGGAGATTCTGTCATTATAATAGAGCATAACATGGAGGTGATTAAGTCTGCTGACTGGATTATAGATTTAGGGCCAGAAGGGGGTGAAGATGGTGGCCATCTGTGTTTTGAAGGTACCCCAGAAGACATGGTAAAAATAGAAGGAAATTATACCGCAGACTTTTTGAAAGGGAAGCTTTGATGCAAGAACCAAGCTCAAAATGATGTAAAATTTAAGGTAGATTAGTTTCCTATGACAAGACTAATCTACCTTAAATCGCTTAAGAATTTTTCCTACCAACAAAGCGAATTACCGACCCTTTTCCCACATGATATTTCCCTTCATTCAATAAGACCTCGCCCTCTTCCAAAAGCAATTCTTCATAGTTCTCAAAATCAGTTTTAACTTCTTCTTTTGAAAACAGGGTATCTATGTCGCCAGGCCCCCCCACTTTGGGATTTTGCCTTTTGTAAGTCAAATGCTCTTTACTAAAAGCCTCAAAAATAACGATTCCACCTACTTTTAGGTATCTATTCAATTTCTTGTGTAATGCTGATTTCTTCTCTGCTGGAAAGTGAGCAAAAATAAGTCCAATGGCGTCAAAATAATTTTCTTCCAAATCGATTTCTTCTAAATCGCCTACCATATAAGACAGCTCTACTCCTTCCGCTTTAGCTAATGCCAAAGCCTTGATTTTTCCTTCCTCACTCAAATCAAGAGAAATGACGTCCCAGCCTTTCTTTGCAGCAAAAACACCATTTCTTCCTTCTCCATCTGCTGGCATTAAAATAGCACCTGGTTCAAATTTCGAAAGCCATTCCTTAAAAAACACATTAGGCTCTTTACCATAAGCAAACCCTTCTTCACTATATCTGGCATCCCATTTCTCTTTCATATCTATTTGGTATTTGATAAAATTAAAACCTTACAATCGGTAAAAAATACGAACTTCTTCAAGCCTATTTAAAGCCAAAAATCAATGGAAACAAGAAGGTAACCACAACTGTCCATAAACTATAAATAGGTAAGAAGGAGGCGATCGATTTTTCTACAGATTCAATTTCGTCGGAATGCCTGATGGTTCTTATGAGTCTAAAACTTACTACCAATAGGTTTATCAGTATAATAACATTTCCACCTAACACTGCCAATCTATTTGGCGTAATCCCCCACTCAGCAATCCTAAACATGATAGCGGAAATGGCAATGCCATTTACGATGACCGTCACTACGGCAAGTAAAGTCAAAATAACCATGGAAACTTTACTTTTCCCTGTTCTGGATGCTTCCGCTACAGAAAACAAGATAATGGCCAATACTCCAATTAGTAAAGCATTAAAAACCATCAAGAACTCCCTGTCGTTATAAGGGTCTTTCCCTGAAAATACGATGGCTATCAGATATGTAACAAGGGTAATTAGCACCAAAGGACTAAATATTTTTGCTATCACTGGAGATACCTTATTGACCAGCTGTGGATTGGTTTGTGTGACATAGGTTCCTACTATTGGCGAAGCCGCCAAACCCATAACCACCATATACCTGAAGTAAAAATCTGCTATTTCAAAACCAATCAATGAGAAGAGTCCAATGGTAATACCTGTTAAAATCATTCCGGCAATAAGTATCAAAACCGTCATCACCACCAAGTCTCCATTATACCTCAAGAAATCGAGTCTTTTCTGAGTATCTAAAAAACCATTTCCTACATAAGAAAAACCCAATACAGACCAGAGTACCAGTGGTAAATGAATACAAGCAAGTATCAGTGTATCCGAGTTGGTATCGGGAAGGATATTTATATAAAGCAAAGCAACTAATAGAGCGAAAAACACCCCTATAACCTTCATTACGGAGGTCTCGTTTTTCCAAAAAAAGTAAGCGGTAAGTATCGGAAAAACAATAAAACCAATGTTTCTGGTATAGAAGAATTCCTCCTGTACAAACTTCAATTCCGGTAACTTGGCAAGACATCCTGCCAATAAAGAAGCCATAACCACAAACATTAAGTCACTATTGGTACCCCATGAAATGTCGGAAGTTTCATAATTAAGGCGTTCATGCCAAAAACTAGTCAATGGGCTATCCTCCAATTCTGGATAAATAAGATTAAACTCCCTCCTAAATGTTGATTTATTCTTCCTGTAAAGCCTTTCAAGCTCAGCCGGACGATCTATATTTTTTACTATTTCAGTTTTCATTTTAGGTTTATACACTTGTGTTAAAAGTTTTAAATGCTCTTATTGTACTTTATACAAACGTTTACTACTGCTAAAGTTATACAAAAACAATAGCTTCATCGTACTTCCATTTTGAACATCTTTCTCATTTAAAAGAGTCAATGAGATCTTAAATGCTAGCCTATTGATTATAAAGTAGTAAGCCTCCCCACCCTTATAAAATCCCCCTCCCATCTCTCCATAAAACCGCATATAAAAAATCTAAAAAGTATTACCCTTCGGATATCCCAATTTTTACAAAAGCTATCTATTTTAGATATTCCAAATATAATTTGAAGCTATGAAAGCACTTGTTTTTAGTGAATATGGAAATCCAGAGGAAGTACTTCAAGTCAAAGAAGTAGATATACCTATTCCTAAAGAAAACGAAGTACTCATCAAAATAAAATCGACAGCCATTAATGATTACGATTGGAGTATGGTCAGCGGTAAACCGAAAGTTTATCAACTCCTTTTTGGTATATTCAAGCCAAAACATACGACTCCAGGCATGGAGCTTTCTGGTATCATTGAGGAGGTTGGAGCCAAGGTTAGTCATTTTAAAATTGGTGATGAAGTATATGGTGATATTTCAAATTTTGGTTTTGGAACTTTTGCAGAATATATTGCTGTCAACGCAAAAGCAGTCATTCATAAACCTAGGCAACTCAGTTTTGAACAAGCTGCTGCCCTACCCCATGCGGCACTTTTGGCTTTCCAAGCCTTAGAAAACATCCGTAACAACCAAAAAGTATTAATCAACGGAGCCGGAGGAGGCGTTGGCAGTATTGGGTTTCAAATAGCCCAGTATCATCATTGCAACATAACAGGCGTAGATTCCTTAGATAAATTCGAAGCCATGAGAAAACTCGGATTCAAGCTTCTTATAGACTACACGGAAACCGATTTTACAAAAAACGGTGAACAATATGACTTCATCTTGGATTGTAAAAGTAAAAAATCAGCTTTTACCTATTTAAGTTCTTTAAAGTCCAACGGTACCTACATCACCGTCGGAGGGGATTTAAGCTCCCTGTTGAGCGTATTTTTCTGGGGCAAAATCCTAAGGCTATTTTCAAGTAAAAAGCTAAATGTACTGGCTCTTCAACCAAATAAAGGTTTGTCTGAAGTCATCACACTTTATCCGATAAAATGCCCTATAGATGGACCATACCATTTAGAAGACATCCCAAGGCTCATTCAGTATTTTGGAGAAGGAAAACACAAAGGAAAGATAATTATCAATATTTCTTCCAACGAAGGCTAACCGCTTGATAAGCTAGCAGTAAACCCTTATGATTACAAATGAAGGCGGAGTGAGTTTTAACCCGCTTTATTCATTAGAAAATCTCCCGATTTTATCGGGATTGTAGCTAAATTGCTTCAAATCAGTTCGTAAATCCCTTTAAACTCAATCACCAGAACCCTTCGACTTTAGCTCAGGGTAAACCGCTATGCTAATCTCGTTTATATGTCTGATTTTTAAAACTCATTACGATTCTCCAATGCATAAAACGGGTTTAACAATATGGAAATGAAGAAGGTATTGCTTTTTAGGTATAAAAAATTGAACTTTATAATAAAAATCCCCTTCTCATGAAAAAAATCATATTATTGGCCAGTCTTCTTTCATTCTCCTTTTTGAATGCCTATTCTCAATCCAAATGCGAGCTTAACAAAGCAGAAGAAATCACTTGGTACGGCATAGACTTTAGCATGGCCAAATTTCTAGGCCCAGATTTCAATGACCCTCAGGCTATAAAGTCGACCTTTTTCAAGTCTTGGAATACTCTTTTAGTCAATGAAGCTGAGAAATTCAACCTTAAAAGTTTCTATCAAAAAACAAATGTTTTGTATCAATTGGAAGAAGTAATGAAAAGAAATGATAAGGTCAATGAGTTTAAAATGGTGGATCTTAACGCTACCACAAACGATATTCCTGAAGCTCAAATCAAGTCCTTGATCAATGAATTCAACTTCGAAAGTAAAGAAGGGTTTGGTGCCCTAATGGTGGTGAATCATTTCTCTAAAAGCACCGTCGAAACCGCTTTTAACATTGTTTTTGTAGATCTCAAAACCAAAACCATACTCTTAAACGAAAAAGTGAAGGGTACACCTAGAGGTTTTGGATTTAGAAACTTTTGGGCAGGTGGCATTTATGAAGCCCTTAAAAAGTCTCAGGAAATCTACCAAAGCGAAATGGCATCTTGCCAATAAAGTAGCAGAAATTTTATCTCATGCACGGCTGGAGAAAGAGTGTCTAAAAATTAAATCTACCCTTTGTCTACTATCTTGATGTCAAAATAAAATAGGATTATTAAATTACATCTTATTAATATTCTTAACATCAACAATACATTAATGGAAACCCTATTCACAACAGAAAAGACGAGAAGTATTCTTCCTGTCATTAAAGAATTCGTAGAAAAGCACCTTTATCCCTTAGAAACAGCAGATAACATGAAGGGGAATTTTTCTGACGTAGAACCCACGCTGCTGACACTAAGAGAACAAGTAAAAACTATGGGCCTTTGGGGTCTAGCTTTACCTGAAAGTCTTGGAGGAAAAGGACTGTCGCTGTGTGAATTTGGCCAGGTAAGCGAATGTTTAGCGAGTTCACCTTTTGGACATTTCGTTTTCAACTCACAAGCACCAGATATTGGGAACATGGAATTACTCCATAAATATGCCAATGCAGAATTACAAGAACGCTTCCTAAAGCCACTTACCAAAGGAGAGCTCAGAAGTTGCTTTTCTATGACCGAGCCAGCCTTTGCAGGTTCGAATCCTACTAGAATGGGCACAACCGCTGTAAAAGACGGGAATGATTATGTTATTAACGGCCATAAATGGTTTACCTCTTCGGCTGATGGAGCAGCCTTTGCCATAGTGATGGCAGTGACCAATCCCGACGCCGCTCCTCATAAAAGAGCTTCGCAAATTTTAGTACCTCTTGACACCCCTGGATACGAGTTCATGCGAAATATCCCTATTATGGGACATGAAGGAGACAGCTGGGCCAGCCATGCCGAAGTAAAGTATAATCAAGTGAGAGTACCTCAGAGCAATTTGATTGGTACAGAAGGCGATGGTTTCCTTTTAGCACAAGAGCGACTTGGACCTGGAAGAATACATCACTGTATGCGTTTTATTGGTATAGCAGAAAGGTCTTTTGACCTCATGTGCAGATATGCCGTTTTTAGAGAAATAAAGGAGGGCGTAACATTAGCAGACCAGCAGAGCATTCAAAATTTCATTGCTGAAAGCAGAGTAGAAATAGACGCTTGCCGTCTAATGGTCTTAAGCACCGCCACCAAAATAGACAAAGTAGGTAGCAAAGCAGCCAGAGCAGAGATTTCTGGAATAAAATTCTTCACGGCCAATATGATGCTACGCGTTATAGATAGGGCTATTCAGACCCATGGTGCCTTGGGAATGACCAGTGATATCATCTTAAGCTACTGGTATGCCCACGAAAGAGCCTCCAGGATTTATGATGGAGCTGATGAAGTACACAAAAGCTCATTGGCAAAACAACTCCTTAAACCTTACAGAAATGCTTAATATAGACGAAGCTAGCTCCGTAAGAAAGAATGAAGAACTGCCTTTAACTACCCTTAACGATTATCTTCTAAAAACGGGATTAGAAGAAATCTTAGAAGTCAAACAGTTCGGAGGAGGATATTCTAATCTAACCTACTTACTACACGCAGGAAACTGTTCTTATGTATTAAGAAAGCCTCCCAAGGGAGCAGAAAACATAAAGGGAGGCCATGACATGGCTCGTGAATTCGGGATTTTAGAAGCACTTGACAAAGCAGGTTTCCAGCAAATCCCGAAACCACTTTCACTCTGTGAAGATGAATCCATTATTGGTTCTATATTCTATATCATGGAGCGTGTTAACGGAAGTATCCTTAGGGCTGCTGATGCTAAACGCTTTTTAAAAGAAGATAACAGTCCTTTGTTTAAAAAGCTTTCAGAAGCTATATGTCTTAATCAAGTGGCTCTTCATCATATTGATATTCATAAAACAGGATTGGATAACATAGGTAAACCGGAAGCCTATGTAGAAAGACAAGTCAAAGGATGGCACAAACGCTATTTGGCATCACAGACGGACGATTTACCTGACATGATAGCCGTGGCAGAATGGTTGGATTCCAACATACCAGTGTCTTCAGAAGCAAGCTTGATTCATAACGACTACAAGTATGATAATCTCATTTTGAATCCTGAGAATCCTGAAGAAATATTGGCCATTTTAGATTGGGAAATGTGCACCGTCGGCGATCCTCTTATGGATTTGGGTACTACTTTAGCTTATTGGGTAGAATTTACCGATGCTGATTTTGGTAAAGCTTTTAATCTGTCGTGGCTGCCAGGTAACCTGACCAGACAAGAATACGCCAACTTATACGCCGAAAAATCTGGAAGAGATATTTCTAACATCCTCTTCTACTATGTTTTTGGACTTTTTAAAAACGCCGTGATTATTCAGCAAATATATGCTCGTTATAAAAAAGGACTTACGCAAGACCCAAGGTTTGCAGGACTTATAGAAGGTGTGAAGGTTTTATCTCAGAAGGCTAAACAGTCTATTGAAAAGAATAATATGTTGTAATGATTGCTATTGAGCATCTAAGAAATATGGTTTCTCAGCTTCCTGAAGTGGAAGAAGCACCCCATTTTGAAAAAACTGCTTACAAAATCAACAAGAAAATATTTGCAACGCTAGACACGAAAAGGAACCTAACAAATCTCAAACTCTCCTTAGAACAGCAAGACCTTTTCTCTTTGGCAGCTCCTGAAAGTATATTTGCTGTTCCCAATAAATGGGGTCTAAAAGGTTGGACTATCTTTAATTTAGAAACCGTTAAAGAAGAAGTTCTTTTTGAAGCTTTGAAACTTAGCTATTTAGGATTAGCTCCGAAAAGACTTCAAAACCAAATACAATTATTATGAAGCCCTAAACAATAAACATCTGTTTGGCGGAAGTATCAGATTTGGAAGAAATACTTAAACTACAGAAGTTGGCTTACATACAAGAAGCAGAAATTTATAATAATTATGAGATTACACCTCTTACTCAAAACCTAGATGCCCTTAAAAAAGAGTTCAAGAAACAAACGATTCTAAAGGCCGTGCTGGGAGTAGAAATCATAGGTTCTATTAGAGCTTACCAAGAAAACGACACTGTTTATATTGGCAAACTCATCGTAAATCCTAAATCTCAAAACAAGGGCTTAGGAGGTCAATTAATGTTAAATATAGAGTCTAGGTTCCCTTTAGCTGGAAGGTTTGAACTCTACACTGCTTATAAGAGTGTAAAAAACCTCCACCTCTATCATAAATTAGGCTATAAAGCATTCAACAGAGCCAGCCTAGCTTCTAATCCAGATATGGTTTTTCTAGAAAAAATGGCATAAAAAAAAGCTTCCGTTTGGAAGCCTTTCTCAAATACTATATCCTTAAATTATTATCTGTTAAGAATCAATTTCTCTGTCATGACTTCGTCACCATTAATTACTCTAACCGTAAGCTCCGTAGTTACTAAGCTCCCAGGAAGAGAATAAACCTTTCTTAGTTGGTTCACCGCACCTTTCATGCTTAATACCACACGACCATCTTGATTAGTAACATCCACCGTTACATCATCATTGTCGTTCATGCCAGATAATTTCAAGTTGAAGTCACCTTGCGTAGGGTTTGGCCATACGCCAATGTCTTTCTTCACAAACTGTCCTCTACCAGAGGTAAACATCACACCTCTTTCTAAGCCACTTTTCTTGTCAAATGAAGCATTCTGAGAGATATTCCAAGTTCCCTTATTCAGGTAAGCTACATTGCTTTCGTAAGTACCTTGAAGTCTTACGTTTGCGATATCGTTTTCGTCTGAGCTTTTAAGCACCCAGTACTCATTGTCATTTACATAATCCACACCATTTGCCAATTCATTTGACAATTGCGTTGGGTTTTGAGACTTGTACTCTGCAGACAGTGCACTTCTTTTAGTACTATTGGCTATAAAGCCTCTGTATGTAGAACCATCACCTACTGGAAACTCAAAGTTACTTGCATCTACCTTTGTTACCGTACCTCTCGAGTGAGAGAAATCAGATGCACCTCTGTAGTTAGCATCTTCTGTAAACACCAAAGGATTGGCTTCTGATGAAGAGACTATACCTTGGTTATAATTCAATTCCTTATTGATAACCAATGCCGTATTTAAGTCTACATTGTTTTCAATTGAGGCCTTTGAAAGAACCACATTATTTGTTCCCGAAATAGTTTGCTTATCAAAACCGTCAAAAATCACTTCACCGTCAGACTTAATCTGACCTTCGTTCTGTAAATTTCCACGTAAGTTAATTTGACCATTATTTGTCAATTCACCGCTATTTTGAAAATCTTGACCTACACTTAGGACAGCACCTTCAGAAACATAAATTTGCGTACTACTTACCATTTGAGCTGAAACAGAGCCAGCTATAAGGGCAGCACTTAATGTATAGATTATTTTCTTCATAAGAATGTAGTATTTATTTGTTTTCCTGATATAAATGTAAAAAGACTTCTTGGTATCAGAAAAGTCTAATGTCCTTTTTTATTAAATGGTTTGAAGTCCAAAGCATTGATTTAGCCGCAATTATCATACCTTTCTTAAGGTACGAAGCCTTTATTTATTTAGTTTATTGAACAAAAGCCAATCTTCAAGTCTCTCAGACCATTTTGAAACAGGTCCTGGCTTGTCATATGCCAAACCAAATCCATGTCCCCCACTCTGATATAAATGTAATTCTGCAGGAATATCAAACGCCCTAAGAGCTTTCACATAAGCTAAACTATTTTCAGCCTTCACACCATCATCATAGGCATGCACCAAAAATGCGGGAGGAGTTTCTGGGGTTACCTGAAGCTCATTAGAAAAATGTTCCATTTCCTCTATCTTCAGTTCTGGACCTATCAAATTAAGTCTAGAGCCCAGGTGTGCGTTCCTGTCACTAAAAGAAATGACTGGATACATTAAAATACTAAAATCTGGTCTTAAACTAACCTTGGAGTTTTCGTTTACCCCTACACCATTCTTAAAGTGTGTAGAAGCTGTGGCGGCCAAATGCCCTCCCGCAGAAAAACCCATAATGCCTATTTTATTTTCATTTAAGCTATATTTAGCAGCATTGATTCTTACATATCTTATGGCTGCCTGAGCATCTTCCAAAGGCCTAATTTCTTTTTCTGTAAACATTTCAGCTTGCGGCAATCTGTTTTTCAAAACAAAAGCGGTTACTCCCCTAGCCGCAAACCACGCTCCTATGGTGTAGCCCTCCTTATTCATAGCCAAAATATGGTAGCCACCTCCAGGGCAAATAATTACTGCGGCACCGGTATTCTTACTTTTTTTTGCTGGATAAACCGTAAGGCTAGGGTTAGAAATATTCCTTAACCTAATCACACCATCATCAACCTCTGAGACATCCGCCTCAATTAAACCGTGTCCGCTAATTGCTCCTGGAACACCGTCCGGATAAAGTAATACCTCCATAGATTGTCCTAAACCTTGAAAAGAAATAAGTAGAAATAGAATAAATATTTTTTGCATAAAAAAAGCCTGATTTTGTCAGGCTTAAATTAGGTATATTTTGGGGATATTATTCTACTAAATCGCTAGAAGTGCCAATTTCGGTGACTTTAAACTCTGTCCTTCTGTTTACTTGGTGTTCTTCTTCCGTCTTCGCAAACTCATTAATCAGCTCTTCCTCACCATAACCCTGAGCCGTTAACCTTTCTCTAGCAATACCTCTTGAAATAATATATTCTATGGCTGCTTCTGCTCTTCTCTGTGACAGCCTAAGGTTGTACATGTCTGTACCCCTGACGTCTGTATGTGAACCTAACTCAATTTTTATTTTAGGGTTGTCTATCAATATCTGCACCAACTTATCCAGCTCCACCGCAGCGTCTGGTCTTATGTCTGCTTTGTTCAGGTCATAATAGATATTTTCTAACACAAAAGTTTTTCCGATAAACAGCTTGTCAAGCAAAATATCGGTATGGAAAGTGGTATCTGTCACCGACTTTCTAAGTAAGATCTGCGGTATAGTTCTGCCATACATACTAAAACCCTCTCGTTTTTTAAGATAAGAAGGCTTTTCCACGATAATCATATAGTCGGTATCTTCTTCCAGCCTTATAGGACCAAAAGCACCATTGGCGTCACTTTTTGTTTCTGTGTTTAATTCTTCAAAACCTCCATCTATTTTATAAATAAAGATATTAGCATCTATCACAGACAACGCCTTATCTTCTAATATTACGCCTTCCAAAAAGTAATTAACCTTCTTTATTTCTAGCTCATTTTCTCCGTCTTTACCCTGTCCAGACTTTCCTTTAAGTGGGTCAACGTTATCCGCCAGCTCTTCTTTTGGCGGAGCCTGATAAAAATAGATGTCGTCGTCACCTTGCCCTCCCCTTCTATTAGAGGAAAAGAAAATATTACCGTTCTCGTCTAGTGACAAACCGAAATCGTCCATAGAAGAATTATAGGGTAGGCCTAGATTTTCGACCGAAATCTTACCCGACCTACGCTCTGCAACAAACAAATCCAATTTTCCTAAACCAGGGTGACCATCAGAAGCAAAATAAAGTTTTCCGTCTTCTGTAACATAAGGAAACATCTCATCTCCCGGTGTATTTAGGGCTTTGCCCATATTGGCTGGATTTCCAAACCTTCCTGAAGCATCCATATTTACACGGTAAAGATCCATCCCGCCGGAACCACCTGGCCTGTTGGAAGAAAAATACAACGTTTTTCCATCCCCAGAAAATGCAGGACATCCATCCCAGCTGGCAGAATCACTAGCAGAAACCAAAACGGGTGATGTCCAACCTGAAGATGGAGCAAACCTGCTCATATATAAATCTACATCTGGAGATACATCTTTTCTTCTTCCAGAATTACTCCTGGCAAAAATGACGGTTTTACCATCTGGCGAAAAAGCCGGGGTCCCCTCATTTCTTTCCGAATCAAAAATGGCACTGCTAAACAGCTCCACCTCACCCACACTGGTCAAATCTTTATTAACCGAAGCACTATAAATCCCTAAGAAAGGCAATCCGTTAGAATATGTTTTTTGTTTTCTGGAAGCAGAAAAAATCAATTTCCCTTTAAAAACCATCGGAGAAAACTCCGAACCTTCCGTATTCACTTCTTTTAAATTTCTAAAAACCAGTTCCGTGTCTTTTTCCTTTAAAAGATCAATGATTTGTAAAGTGTTTATCTCCCTGTTTGCCCATTCGTTATATACTTTATTCTCGGTTTTCATACCGCTGTATTTCCTAAACTGCTGCAAAGCCAAATCATACTGTTCATTGGTCTTTAGGGCATAAGCGTAGTGAAAAACAGCATCGGGGTCGTCAATGCCCAAAGCAATGGCATCGCTAAAATAAGAAAGAGACTCTATCCATCTATTAGACAGCCTGTAAGATTCCGCAATGGTATATTTTAATTTGGCTTCTTGAGAAGCATCAATCTCTTTAACCTTTAATAAGTCATTAACCGCCAAATCGTAAAAGCCTTTATCAAAGCTTGCTAAACCTTTTTTATAGGACTGCAACTGGGCAGAAGCCGTGTAGGCAAAAAACGATAGAAATATTATGAATAGTGAGCTTTTTCTCATTCGATAAATATGCTTCAGCTTAAGGATTTTGCCCTAATTTAGGGCTTATTCTAAATATAAGAAACGTTTTGAATGAACAAGTATTTTGTAGAAAGTCAAATCAGTTAAATATGTAGCTTAAGTGGCATCGATTTTATGGAAAGGGTAGAACAAATAAACGATTGTTTTACTTCTTTCCCAATCCTGTATCCAATAACCAATCTCCTAGTCTAGCAGGCCAGTGACTTAGGGTTTTCAAATCGCTACGGTAGCCCATATTAAAACCATGCCCACCTTTGCTATAAAAATGTGCTTCTATGGGTACACCCGCCTTTCTATATCCTTGAAGTAATTTCAATACTGGTTCAGAACAACATTCGTCATCGTTGGCGGCTAAAACAAAAGCTGGTGGAGCATCTGTTGGAATAGTTTCTGGAACGCCTAAAGGCCCGGGATATATACAAATTTGAAAGTTTGGTTTTGAGTTTTGACTATCTATAGCATCCACTTTGTTCATTACATTTTTGCCATCATCATATGCCATCCAATGCACCACTTCTCCTCCAGCAGAAAAACCCATTACACCTACTTTATCTTTGTCTAAACCATATTCTTGGGCATTGGCCCTTATTAATCGCATGGCTCGCTGAGCATCTTCTTTGGCGTGAACGCCCAATTCATATGGAGAATCTGGTTCTCTTGCCATTCTGTATTTTAGTACAAAAGCCGTAATGCCAAATTGATTAAGAAACTTTGCGGCATCTGTACCTTCAGCATCAATCACCAAAAGCCGATGTCCGCCACCCGGAAATATTAAAACAGCCACACCATTAGCTTTGCCGCTTTCAGGTGCGTACACCGTAATAGAAGGATTATGCACATTCTTGACCCAATAGTCTTTTGCTTCTTCTTTCTCGTTTTTCAGATGTTCAAAACCAGGTGCACCCTCCTCCCAAAG